>JAFMRP010000837.1 GCA_017354095.1 Ktedonobacteraceae bacterium | reverse complement strand
TCCAGGATCGGGAGATTCAGCATGTTCCTGTACGCGGGGCCATCCATCATCTGGTTACACTGGCAGGGTAACGATCTTGTGTGTCTTCTCTCCTTATCAGAGCTCATCCATATCATAGTACATGGACCTGTCCGAACGGAGGCTCCAGGGCTTCCGTTCGGACAATCATCGTTAGAACATGTCTTATAGACCCAATGCTCAGTGGCTTACCAACTGCAGATGCTCAACGATTGGTCCCAGTGCCAGCGCAGGAACATACGTCAGAGCTCCCACGATGAGCGCTGATCCAATAATTACAATCGCAAACGTCAGCGAATCGGTGCGAAATTTCCCGGATGTCATCGGTCTGCTAGTCTGTTTTGCGAACAGCTCTGCTAGTGCCAGGGCTGGAATGGCCAGGCCGAAGCGACCAATCAGCATCGCCAGGGCAGTGGTAACATTGTAAAAGAGACTGTTCGCTGAGAGCCCGGCAAAGTTCTGTCCATTGTTAGTCATCGAGGACGTGTAGGCATACAGGATCTCCGTGAGCCCATGAGTACCCGAGTTGGTTGTGAGACCTGCCACACCTGATGTGGTTACGACCGCTAGCGCAGCGAACAGAAGCACGGCGATAGGGCCCAGAAGGGCATAGATCGCCACGAGCTTCATCTCTGATGGCTCGATCTTCTTTCCCAGGTATTCGGGGGTACGCCCGATCATCAGACCCGTTAAAAACAGTCCAACTAACGCGATCATGATGATGCTGTAGATACCTGTCCCCAGCCCGCCGAAGATCATCTCACCCAGGAGCATATTGATCAGAGGGACCATGCCACCTAGCGGCGTATAGCTATCGTGCATGGAGTTATAGGACCCGGTTGCGCTGTTGGATGTGGTCACCGCCGTCAAGACGGAGCCTCCCACACCAAACCGGACCTCTTTGCCTTCCATGTTCCCCATGGGTTGGTTCGCTGTGACCAATGGAGCCACTGCAGGATTGCCGCTTTGCTCGGCCCAGCCGCCCAGCACTAGCCCACTAGCGAACAAGAAAAACATGACCCAGAAGAGCACCCACCCCTGGCGAGGACTACCCACCATGCGTCCAAAAGTGTTGGTCAGCGCGGCAGGGATGGCCACGATAGCCAGCATCTCAAGCAAGTTTGTGAAAGGCGTTGGATTCTCGTAGGGATGCGCTCCATTCACATTAAAGAAGCCCCCACCGTTGGTTCCCAGGTTCTTGATAAACTCCAGAGCCGCCACCGGCCCCTGAGCGATGACCTGGCTCCCACCCTCCAGCGTTTTCACTACTGTATAGGGAGCAAAGTTCATTGGCACACCTTGCCAGATCAAGATCACACTTCCCACCAGCGACAAAGGTAGCAGGACCCAGAGCATGGCACGCACTACGTCAACCCAGAAGTTCCCAAGTTCTGTGGTTCTTTGGCGCGCGAAGCCCCGGATGAAAGCCATGCCAATAGCCAGACCTGCCGCACCTGCCAGGAAGTTCTGACCGGCCAATCCCACAATCTGACTCAGGTAGCTCATCGTTGTTTCACCGCCATAGGCCTGCCAGGTCGTCGTGGTCGAGAAGCTGATTGCGGTATTCATGGCCAGGTCTGGAGTTAAAGGCGTCGTCATATGCTGTGGATCGTACCAGGGCAAAAATTGCTGCAAGCGCAGGAGCGCATAAAGCAGGAGCGTTCCAACCAGACTGAACAACACGAACGCGACCGCATACTGTTTGCCGTTCATCTGGCGCTCTTCATGAATACCTATCAACCGGTATACGAGGCGTTCTGTTGGAAGCAAAACAGGGTCGAGCACAGTTTTTTCTCTGGCAAACACACGAGCAAGATAGCCGCCGACCGGTTTCACCAGGACCAGGATGATCAGTAAGAACAGCACATATTGTGCAAGATTGGGGAAACTCATACTGAAAACCTCCTACAGCAGTCTTCACAAAGCTTGAGCCAGAAGCCCTTCTTCAAAATGGTTGCAGATCACTGAGAAGGGGGCAAGGACGAGCCTGAGAACAGTGCTGTTGACAATGGCGTTCGAAAATCACTTGTGGGTACGCACAGACTCTCGGTGAGTCGTCCTGCATGTGAACCAGATACCCCGTTTGCTCGGAGCCATTTCCCAGATCGACTACCAGTTGTCCCTTTTCCACCTGCAACCCACCCATCATCTTGGCAAATGTTCGGTGTCCAATCCGTTCCTGGATCGCGCGTCGGACAAAAAGCTCCTTTTGTTGCAGCCAGTCTTCTGGCGTGACGTGCTCAGGGTGCAGAATCACCTTTTCCGGCACCCGGCATCCATGCCACGCATAAAACCCCCAGCCATCGTGATAGCGCAAGCACATGCCATCTTCCGCGTGCAGATATCCCTGGTAGTCTCGTGCTACATGAACGGGTTTGCGCACCAGCCAGGCTTCTGCACGCCCCAGACGATACCCACAGACCAGATCATTGAAGCGAGCCAGATGGAGCAGATCATGTGGCTCAAAGACGGAAGCAAAGAACATCGAGAAGGCCAGCACGGCCTGGTTCGCATAAGCCTGGGCGCTATCCGCAATACGGAACCAGAGGCGCAGAGCGTTATCTTCTTTCCAGATGCCCTCCGTGGCAACACTCCAGAGATCGTTCGCGAGGTCTCGCCTCATGAGCAATGTGGGAGCATAGGTCATGTCACGGCTGTCTCTACCCATCCGCTCTAGAACCGCCTGCTCAATGAGCCTCCCAGTGCTGTACCACACGTTGTCTCCGATTCGCTCCCTCATGGAGGAAAGCTCTCTCCAGATTGGTTCATTGACGTGCTCTGGAATGGTTGCGGCTACTCTAGCCTCAAGACTGGTTCTGATGAGTGTTTCGATGCTGGCAGGAGCGGGCTCTGGCTCTAAAACAAAGGCCAACGGGGAATCAAACCAGCGGATCTGTGGCGGCTCAAGTCCCACCACCTGATAGGCCTGGCGCAAGTGTTCCTCCGCTTCTGACTCAGGAGGAACAAGGGCTGAGTGCCCTGCAGCAATGCGCTCCTGGATGAATTGCTCCAGATAGGCTTCTTGCTCTTCCGTGAGTTCCTCTTGCTCACGTACGTGTTGAAACGAAGGGATATATTCCATCATGCCTTTCTCTTTTCTTGCTGCTCCAGGCAGCATATCTTTTCTTTTTTGAGGCAGGGAACGCCCGGCTCTGTTTGCGGCTTCCCGTTGGGGATCGTTTTCTCACAGACCAGCTGCCCCCTCTTGGAAGGGTGAGGATGGGGAGACGCAGTAGCCACCATGCGTGAACCATCCGCGAGCGTCCTGCGCTGTGATCGTAAGAAGGGCTTGCCCGATCTCCTCTTGCAAGGCTTCTGGAGTGCGTGCTCCCACTCGGCGTAACACGGCTTTGAGTTT
>JAFMRP010000836.1 GCA_017354095.1 Ktedonobacteraceae bacterium | reverse complement strand
ACCTCGGGCTGCTCGATCACCTGAGCGCTTTCGGCCAGATCCACCACCGCCTCAAAAATCGAATCGCGCCGCACGCGCACCTCTGGCCAGAGCGCCAGCAGCGTCTCCAGCAGAGCCGTATCGGCCTCAACTTCCGTAAGCCCGCGCAGCGCCTCGGTAAACGAGCAGCCGCCATGCTCGCGCAGCCACGCGATAAATGTCTGCTTGATCCGCTCCAGCCAGTCCTGAGTATACAGGCCCAGGCCAGGCTGATAGGCAATACCGGCCCCGATGACCAGCCCGGCCGCTTGCTCTATCTCCGAGCGGCGATAGCAGCTCAGCGCCGTGTAACAGGCCTGCTCCGGCAGGTGCTGCTCGCGCCGCACGCGTGCCCGCACGGCCTCAATGTCCAGCCCCGCCAGCCGCTCCTCGAAATCATCATAATTCCGGCGCAGCACGTGCAGCAGATCTGAGATCGAGAGTTGCCCATCATAGTACAATACCGGGAAGTGCCCGGCCACAGCGGCAAACGCCTCCTTCGCCTCAACGGGAATGGCCAGCAGCAGATCCGACCGCCCGCGCAACTGCTGCAGGCGCTGCACCTTGCGCTCACGATAGGCGGGCGTCCAGAAGCCAAGGATCTCGACATAGATGCGGCGCTGGCCACGCGTGACGGCGAAATCGGGAATGAAAATGTGCTGGTCGAGCAGCAGCGGCTCCGGCTCCCTCTCCAGGCTCCAGCCATCCAGGCCCTGGCGGCCCGCCAGCGAGACAAAAGCTTCGCCAAAGGACTGCTCGATACCGCTGTCAAAAACGGGAGCCGCGCTGCTACTTTCCACGCGTTCATCATCAATGTGCGTGGGAAAGAGCCGCAGCAGCTGCCCATTCAGAGAGAACTGGTAGGAACGCTGCAGGAAATGCACGGTCGCCTCGGCCTCGACGATCGCTGAAACGAAACGCCTGTGTGTGTTCGCGGCCTTTGGACTGCCGTAGCCAAGCAGCAGGCGGCAGAGGCGGGCGAGCCGTAGCCCGTACTGCTGTGGCGCCCCGCTTACCTCTTGCGGGCCGTAGAGCGTCAGGGTCAGCCGTTCGGGCGGCGCCGGGCTGGCTGTGGTGCCTTCATAGGCCAGGTCGTAGTAGACCCCCAGTTTGCGCGCCAGGAAGACAAGCCGCTTGATAGCAGCGCCGATCCCTAGCCCGATGCCGCTGCTCAGGCCGAACGCGCGGCAGTCAATCACAAAATACACGCTGGAAGCATTGCACAGCGCGGCCTCGAAGGCCCATTGATTGTAGAGCGTAGTAACCTCCACCGGCTCCGGAGGGCGCGCGGCCTCCCTGACCAGCAGTGCCTCCCCCTCGCTATCCAGCGACAGCAGATATTCCAGGTTCGCGGCGCTCAGCCCATATCGATCCGCGAACCCCTGCAGCGCCTGTGCCCTTGCCTGGCTATCCAGAAAGCCCTGAAACTGCTCATTCACATAATCGTAGAGTGCCAGGCGCAGCTGGACTGGCGAGGTGCAATCCATCTGCCCGGCGCGCTCGGGATCGGCCCCCATCTCCAGCAGCACACTTGCCCAATCGCGCTGTCGCCAGCTATACCAATGGCTCAGCGTCGCGATCAGGCAATCGGCAAGGCGATAGTCGCCGATACAGGCCCGCGCTTCGTCCGCAGAGAACTGGCGTTGCGGCCGTCCCAGCAGGCGCTCATGGTAGTCCACCAGGCGCTCAATAGCCTCATCTGCCTCACCCGGGCGCAAAAAGCCGAGCGTCATCGACAGAGTTCCGCCGCGTCTCTGTACTTTCTTTTTCACATCCTGCAGGCTAAAACGCACAGGCTAACTCCTTGTAGAGACACACATTTTCCCTTATCATAGCAGATACACAGCTGGTATGGAGGTATCCTCCTTCATGGTATTCTTTTTGTACGCTACCATTGTGACCACGCTTAGGAGATGCTTCCTAAAAGCATTGTAGAGATGACCTTTTTCTGGTATGGTAGTTTCGGGACTATTATGTAAAAAGTGCCATCGTTTCGGCATTTTGGAGGTTGCGATGAACGCGACGCCACAACACCTGGGAAAATATGAACTGTTACAGCAATTAGGTAGAGGCGGAGTAGGAGATGTCTGGAAGGCTCGTGACTTGCAGCTTCGTCGGGACGTTGCCATCAAAATATTACACAGCGACCTGCAATCTGACCCACACTTTCTGACGCGCTTTACGCACGAAGGCCAGCATATTGCCTCGCTTCACCACTCCAACATCGTGCAGGTTCACGAGATCAACGTGACGCGTCCCTCGCAGGCCAGCGAAACAACGGCCTATATCGCGATGGAGTATATCGAAGGCCAGACCCTGAGCAGCTACCTGCGTGATACCTCGCATCGCGGCATCTTCCCGACCGTCTCTCAGATTGTCTATCTTTTTCAGTGTCTTGGCGCGGCTATCGACTACGCTCATCAAAAAAATATCGTGCATGGCAACGTCAAGCCCAACAATATCCTACTCAATATGCGCGATATCAGCCAGTTCGAGACGGGTGAGCCCATGCTCAGCGATTTCGCGCTCCCTCGCTTGCTCGGCCCGAACGCGACCATCAGCACGCCAGCCTATATGGCGCCGGAGCAGGCTCGTGGGCTGGCGCCCGCGGGACGCAGCGATATCTATGCGCTCGGCGTCATCCTGTATGAAATCTGTACCGGGGTGCAGCCGTTTCGGGACGAAAGCTCCGTCGCGGTGATGATGCAGCACATCAACGCGCAGCCTACCCCACCAATTCAGATCAACCCCGGCATCCCTCTCGCGCTCTCGGAAGTCATTCTGCACGCGCTGACCAAAGAGGCAAGCGCGCGCTTCCCCAGCGGCACCGCCCTGGCCCACGCTATCGCCGATGCCTGCTCCTCGTTCACCAGCATCCAGGGACCACGCCAGCCAACCAACCCGCTGCTCTTGAACAAATTGCCGCGCCACGGCTCGCTGCTGGGCGTCCCGGAGCCATCGCCGATGCCCAATGAGCCCTCGCTGCTCCCACGCACAACACAATCGCTGCCCGGCACCCAGAGCTCGCCAACATTTCCAATACAAGCTGTGCAGCCATCGCTGTCCACGACCAGGCAATTCTCGCAGCCGTTACCCAAAAGCACATTCGTCCCACCATCGTCTATCCAGGATCAATTTAGCCAGCCGCTGCCTCCCCTTCCAGAGGTTACTGGTTCCTACGAGCAGAATACATCCTTAATGGTACAGGCGCAATCTTCGCCGGTTATGCCGCCTACGCCGCCGGCATCTGCAACACCCGCGCAACCACCGTCTGGCTCGAAAAGGTCATCTGTTCCTCGCTATATCTACATTGTAACGATCGTTTTGCTGGTGCTGCTGGTTGGCGCGACGCTTCTCGCCTC
>JAFMRP010000835.1 GCA_017354095.1 Ktedonobacteraceae bacterium | reverse complement strand
TGCCCAAAGATGCTGGACATATTCAGATGTCGATCATGTATGTTCCGATCACCGCATAAGGAGAAGAGGAATGATCCGTACCGCCAGTGTGTATCATCTCAAGCGCCTCCCAGGTGTGGAACAAGCAACCTATGGCTTTCGGGTCCTGGTGATGCGGCGCTGGCCTCGAGGCATTGCCCGATCCCTGGTGGATCGCTGGATGCCGGAGGCGGCTCCCTCCTCTGAACTACTGGACGCTTATCGTGCTGGTCGTCTCCCCTGGCAGGACGTTGCCACGGCCTACCGTGCAGGGCTGAGTACCTCTCTACTGGAGCAGCTATGCCAGATGGAGCAGGACCACGGCACGCTGACCGTGCTGTGCTGGGAGCCGGATGGGCAGCCCTGTCACCGGCACCTGCTCCAGCAAGCGCTCAAGGAGCATGACCGATGACTACGACGCCCAGCCGTTTCCAGTGCTATCCCTTGCCGAGGCTCTATCCGGAAGGAGATGTGTTAGTACTCAATCGGGAGCAACAGGTCCTTTCTCGACTGTCGCAGGGGCGGATCATCGAGCAGCAAGTGTTCACCTTCAGTGAGATGGCTCTCATCGCCGAGGTGTTGGAGAGTTACCCGGACTACTGCCCTTTTGAGGTGCTGCTCTCCACCTACACCCATCGACCGCTCGACCAGTGCCGGGAGCAGGTCAACCGGGCGCTGGATGAAGGGGAGATTGACGGGGTGATTCGGCCCGTGCGTAATCTCTTGTCGCGCTGCCGGGCCAAGCTGTATCCTTTCGGGCTCAATGTGGCTGCCTTGCTGGAAACGGGCTATCAGTTGGTCCCGCTCTCGGCGGTACGACCCTACCAGATCAGAAAAGCGGGAAAAGAAGAAGCGCAGAGATAAGAGAACAGCATAGGATACTACCATCATGAAACAGAGGCGTCAGAAACGACCAAAGCCAGGAGCGCCCCAGCGCATCACCAAATCTGTCACCCATATCCGGTTGATCGAGGTCAATCCAGGGAAATTGGCGACCCTTGATGCCCTGGCTTCGGTCTATCTGGCGCTCTGTCAGCAGTATGTAACCCTTTTTTGTACCGATGAGTCTCCCGATAAGTTTCGTGCTCCCTGCTTTCCAACAATGCTGTCTGAACGCTGGCATCGGGTGGCTATTCAACAGGCGTCAGGCATTGCCCAATCCTGGCGCTCAAATCGAGCTAATGCCTATCAAGACTATCTTGACGATCTCGCAAACTACTACGAGCAGCAGAAGGAAGGTGTTCTGGATGCATCGGCCAAAGAACCAACCTGGAAGGAGTGGGACGTTCCCACTCTGCAGCAGGTGTGTATCCAGGCTAATGCCAATGTCGTCGTGCTTGAGCCTTCGCAGGATTCCTGTTTTGACTATTGGCTCAAGATCAGTACGCTTGAGCATTATAAGCGCACGCTTGTCCCGGTCAAGTTTGCTGACTATCATCGTCAAGCGTTGGAAGGCAAAGCCATCAATACCAGTGTTACTCTGAATCGACGCAATGACGGTTGGTGGCTCACACTCAGCTATGACGAAGTAGTCACTATCCAGACAGAACCCGATGCTCCGATCGTGGGTGTTGATGTAGGCATTGCTAATTTTCTTACAACCAGTACTGGTCAGCACTATGGTACCTTCAATGGAAAACTTCGCGAACGGCAGAGACGGGATCGAGAGAAGCGGCGGCGTAAGCACAAGCTACGCAAATGTCTAGAAAAGAAGGGAGTTGAGAAGCTTCCCTCAACCAGTAGTAAGAGCGGGCAACGCCTCGCACGACATGTGCGGCAGGAGATCAATCGAGCCGTTAATCAGTGCTTTGCCGAACACCCCGAGGCGCAGTTTGCCTATGAACGGTTATCAGTAGCTGCGATGAAATTCAAAGCCAGGGCTATGAATGCGTACTTGTATGCTTCCAATCTGGCCCACATTCCCCGCCAGATTGCCTGGAATGCTGCGAAACGAGGCGTCCTAGCTACTCGTGTGAAGAGTGCTTACTCCTCTCAGGAGTGTAGCGTGTGCCACTACCCTGATAGAGCCAATAGACCCGATCAGCAAACATTTTGTTGTGTGGTCTGCGGCTACCAAGCGCATGCCGACATAAACGCAGCTACCAACATTGAGCGACGATTGGGGGATGTAGAACTACAGGCCTGCGAGGATCGCAAAGAGATCAAAGCCCTGCTCCTGCGCAGGCACGAGGCATGGAAGAAATTAAACGGTTGGCCGTAGTCCAACCGCCCGCCCAGTTTGTTCGTCAACGGGCGTAGGTTAAAGCCAGAAATGAGACAATGTAAAAGTTGTCGAAGTTTCTGGAAACTATAGCGTAGTTGATCGTTCGTAACAAGCAGCACTCGCTCTATATGCCCATCTGGCAGCCGCCAGGGGTGGACATAACGGCTAACCAGGTATTCTGGTGGCAGGTAACATAGTCAATTCGATGAGTACAGTAGGGTAGGAATAGTGTATACCGAGATGCACATTCATTTGCAACTCTTGCAAGGGAGAGACGTACAGTTAAGCAGATAATAGAAAAATTCTCCGGTATTGGTTGTCCTTGCGTGCCTGGCACAAAAGCTCCTGGTGAGACGGCTCATTCAGACAGGACTTAAGTGTAACTGCGCAGCTTTTCACGTTACATTAGACAAAGAAAAAGCGTTCGTATGAATGGGGCAGCTGACATTTTTTTCTTTCTCTCACTGCAAAAAATCAAGCTAAAAATGAATGAAACTCTCTCTGGAAAGGGGCCGTAATGAGCTCGACTCCCTCCGGATCGTCCACAGGATCCTGGTATAATGATGATGATGATACTGATCGCTTACCCGTGGTAAAATCATCTCACAGCACAGGCACACTGGAGTCGGAGTCAGTGCAGCCGGCTCCCGCTGACGTATTTGATGTTGTAGAGGGGCAAGAAGAACAGGATGATGCTACACAACAACAAAGCCAACAAAGCCAACAGTTCTCTGGTGAGAATGATGTTGCCGAGCAGGAGATGTGGAAAGATCCGCCGCATCAGAATGCTGACAGTGGCTCCACATCTATCAGGCAAATGCCAGAATGGCTGGCTGAGCAGATCGAGTATTTGAGCAAAGGCACGCTGGCTTCTATTGATACCCAGGCAATGCCAGTAGCGGTGCCCACCGAACCGGAATCGGAACCACCTCCCGCCCCTTTTCCAATTACAGCGCTGGTTGAGCAGAACACAAGCGTTATATCAGAGGCACCCACGCTCAAACAAGGGATGCCGATCATCCCTGAAACGCCGCCAGTCCACCTGCCGGACGAGCCACAGACCATGCCGATGCGGCCTGATTCCTTCTCGCATCCGACCAGGATCACGCGCTTCCAGGCTATTGTGGCAATGGTGCTGCTT
>JAFMRP010000834.1 GCA_017354095.1 Ktedonobacteraceae bacterium | reverse complement strand
TTATTACCATGTTATATTGTTAACAATATAACATGGTAATAATGAAGAGGAGAAGAAAATGAGTCAGACTGAAGAACATACCAGTGCCTCTGGCGAGCGTATCACCGTTGAACGAGTGCAAATTGGTGCGCGCATGGAAAAGAATTTGGTGAAAGTCTTGAAAGCCCTGGCAGAATATTTTGACATCTCCCTTGGTGATTTGCTCGAAGGCATCGCTTTACATACTTTCGAGCGCAAGCATCCCTTTAGCGAGGAAACACTTAAACGGATTACACAGCTCAAGGAGGTTTATGGGATGGACTATGATGCGAGTGCCAGCCATCGCTTCATCGAGCAGACCACAACCAAAAACTGAGTTAAACGTTTCTTGTACATTTTGCGCTGTTGTTCATGTATTACTCCTCCCAGCTCTTCGCACCCGTCCGAAGAATGGAAGTTGAAAGGAATCAGTAACATGTCGAATTTTGTTGCCCAACAGGTCTCACGAACTCATGGCATTCGCGTGCCTGCCCCGGTTGATCGTGCCTTTCCACTGTTTGAACCACTCGGCGAAAAGCATTGGGCCTATGGCTGGAGTCCAGATATGCTGTATCCAGCCTCTGGTGAGGCGTCAGTCGGAACCGTCTTTACGACGCAGCAGGCTGGTGAACCAGCGAAAATCTGGACCATCATTGCCTATGAAAAAGAACAAGCTCATGTGACGTATGTCAACGTTTTACCACATGCCTATACCAGTCGCATCGATGTGCGCTGTGAACCTGATGGACCGCAGGCAACCAGCGTGTGCGTCACCTACACCTTGACGGCTCTCACCCCGCACGGAAACGAGTATATCGAGCAATTTACCGAGGAGCACCATTACCAGGCATATATCTCATCCTGGGAAACAGCCATTCGACATTATTTGCTCCACGGCCACATACTCCCTCATCCAGAGGAGTAAGAGATGTCTCGAACAACAATCACAATAACAGTCTCAGTGCTCATAGGATAACCCTTAAGATGAGCCATAAAGGTCCCCGCCCGGTGAAAAACAAGCGATGTGGTGGTGTAAGGCGCAATCGTAAACGCCGCAAAACCACCCGCCGTATCACTCACCAGCGTCTGGGCAACACCCGAATCGTTCTGAATATACACAACTCCTTTTTCCTTAGGAGACACATGCAAAACTATCTGCGTAAACTTGGCAACCGGACGATCAACAGGCGAGTGAATGGTCGTGAGATTATCCCCCTGAGCATCTGGATTCACAGCACCACCGCTGCTCCCCACAGTCGCCGCAAAACCTGCCTGGCTAACGGTCGTAGTAGCCGTCGTTTGAGTCCGCATACCCTGCATACCAGCAGCGACACCTGGAATAGACGCTTCACTATTCGACCCGCAAGCGGCTACTACAAAGAGAAGCAAAAACACACAACCGGCAACAGGCACCTTCAACAACGTTTTTTTCACCATCGACGTAAAATCCTCCGAAAGCGAACAGAGTGCCACGCACCACTGGCGAAATCCAGCTCGTGGCGACCTGTCATCGATCACCACAACTGGATGAAACGTCATCTCTGCCTGTAGTATAACAAGCACCATAAGCACCACTGCTGCCCGTCCCCCATACCCCACCTACCTCGCGCCCACCGGACATGTAAGGCCACCCCTTGCGGGTGGCCGGTGCGACGCGGGGGCCGGCTCATTCCCTGTCACCCCCCGTGCCATCCACACATACCCTTTCGATACACCCAACTCACGCCACAGCATTGCTGGCAGGCGTACTACCACGAGGCGAGGTCGTACCGCGCAGTTCCGCCAGCGTGTCCTCCAGGCGATTCAACACCTCATTGATCTCCTCATACGTAATGATCAATGGCGGCTCAACACGCAGCACACGCGCGTTATTGAGCGTACCAGAGATGAGCACACCACGCTTGAAAAGACCGGCGGCAACCGCGTAACCAATCTTGTCATTGACGAAATGCTGGCCAATCAACAGGCCCTTGCCGGTAATACCCTCGTAGATGTCTGGATAACGCGCGGCGATTATCCCCAGCTGCTCCAGAAAGTATGCGCCCTTCTCAGCAGCCTGCCCGGCCATATCCTCCTTTAACGTCACATGGATCGCCGCGATGGCCGCGGTGCAGGCCAGCGGATTGCCGCCAGTAGTCGTCGTGTGGATAAAGGGATCACTATTGAGCACACTCCATATCTTCGGCGTAGACACAAAAGCCCCGATAGGCATAACACCACCGCCCAGAGCTTTCGCGGACGTGAGAATATCAGGCACAACGCCCCAATGCTCCACCCCCCAGAGCTTGCCGGTACGACCCATGCCGGTCTGCACCTCGTCGGCAATCAGCAAAACCTCATAGTGGTCACATATAGCCCGCAAACGAGGCCAGAAATCATCAGGAGGAACAATAGCACCGGCCTCTCCCTGTACTGGCTCCATCACCACCGCCGCGATCTCATTCCCAACTTCCCGCGCGATGCACAACTGCTGCTCAACGGCATCCGCATCGCCATAGGGGACATGATAGATGTTGGACAATGAGGGCTGCAAAGGACCACGAAAGATACTCTTCCCCGTAAGGGCAAGCGACCCCGTCGTTTTTCCATGGAACCCACGCACCGCCGCGATAAAGCCGCTCTTGCCCGTATAGAGCCTGGCCAGCTTCATCGCACCCTCAACGGCCTCAGTACCACTGTTCACAAAAAAGCTATACTGAAGCTCGCCAGGAGTAATCTCAGACAGAAGATGCGCAAGCATGCCGCGCAAAGGATCTAACAGCTCTTGCGTCGGCAAAGGACTTTTCTCCAACTGTGCTTGTACGGCCCTGACAACTTGTGGATGAGCCCAACCCAGGTTGAACAGCCCAAAGCCACCCAGGCAGTCAATAAACTCACGACCCAAAACATCCTTGAAAGACGCTCCATGCCCGGCCCACTCGACCGCGGCAAAGTCACCCGCTTCCGCAACGGACTTTCGATACGCAAGGAAACCGCTATTATAATACTTCGCGAAATTGTTCACAGTGGTCTCAATCAACCACTCCGCCTCACACGTACTCAGAACAGGCTGCTGGACGATATCAAGGTAATGCTGTGAATCGTTGAGTGCCTTGAGTAAGCCATCGGGACTCATAAAAAACCTTTCTGCTATGACGGATCAATAACGGAGAGACACCCCCACTCCAGCCCGCCAACCGGTTCAGCAACTACTCGTGCCATATCCGACACATTTCGCGCCCGTAAGGATGCCGAAAAACTACACTAGTTGCACCAGCGGATTACCCGCTCAATGGGAAACCCTTTCGAGGCGGGAGGTGCAAGAGGGCGGCTGCCTCTCCGCTCGGCTGACGGCGTAGCCGTAGCTGCAAAAGCAGCGTTGCCGAGCG
>JAFMRP010000833.1 GCA_017354095.1 Ktedonobacteraceae bacterium | reverse complement strand
GGGCAGTGGCACATGGCTGACGTGCTCTTGCATATCTCGCAAGAGCGCTTTCTTGGGAATGTGACCCTACTTCGAGCAAATAGCGTCGATCTAGCAGAAGGGGGTCAGGTGGGTATGACATCCTGTAAGGATATGGGCATCCGCCTCGCCCTCCCGCCCACGAAGTGGATATGCTGACCAATTTCAGCCTGCGGTTCGCGTCTGGCTGCGGGACCCCTTCTCAAGAGCAGCCATCGTTTTTGACGATGTGGAAAGATATACGCTTCTTGCCTCTGATGTAGCGAGACGAGGGGAACTTGTACAACAAGCAGAACGATGCTGCTGGGAGCGTCGATCGAACTGGTGAACATGGCTGTCGAGAGTGACTGAGCTGAGGATGGAAATGGTACAGCGGCTCCGGTGATCGTGCATGACAAGGTGGCGGCAACCGCGTATCAACGTGGCTAAGGGTTGAAACAGTGCGAATGCGATCTGCTCCTCAATAGCGAATCAAGTCTGCACAAGACGGCTCATGAGGAATCTTCGATCCTGACTGCGCGGACCAGGTCGTAACATCAGCCGAACGAGGTTGGTGAAGATGGAAATGACAATATCATCCTCCTACAGGACACCTTGGGTGTGGGGCATCGGTCCTACGAGGTCAGTGAGGATGGAAATATTCAGAAGCCCTGGTATACTGGTTCCAAACATGCTGAAGGGAGAACACCAGATCGTGCCATCACCAGAGACACCTGAGGTACATTCCACTCATCCCTCGACGGAACACCTGCAAGGCATCATCGAGCGGTTGACGTTCCATTCTGATGAGAGCGGATATACCGTTGCTCGCTTGCATGTGCCTGGAGAGCGCGAATTAGTGACGATTATTGGGCGATTTCCCGATATTCATGCTGGTCAGGCTCTCCGCTTGGTCGGATTCTGGCGTGAACACCCCAAGTATGGTCGTCAATTTCAGGTCGTCCATGCCCAGGAGACCAAACCAGCAACCCTCACCGGTTTGGAAAAGTACCTGGGCAGTGGGCTGATCAAAGGCATTGGCCCGGCGACCGCGAAGCGTATTGTGACTCACTTCGGCTTAGAAACGCTCGCTATCATCGAACACTCCTGCTCCCGCCTCATTGAGATTCCAGGTATTGGCGAACGGCGCGTAGCCATCATCGAGCGAGCCTGGGAAGCGCAAAAGGCCATCAAAGAGGTCATGCTTTTTCTGAGAGGTCATAATGTCTCGACGGTGTACGCGGTAAAAATCTATAAGCGCTACGGCGACCAGGCGATCGATGTGGTCTCGAAGAATCCTTACCAGCTAGCTGCGGACATCTATGGCATTGGCTTCATTACGGCCGATACTATTGCACGCTCCCTCGGTATTACCCCTGACTCTGACGTTCGGTACCAGGCTGGAGTGTTGTATGTCCTTGGGCTTGCATCAGAAGAAGGGCATTGCTATCTGCCAGAGCAGGAGTTGATCGATCGCACGGTGAAGCAACTGGCTCTGCCAGCGTATCCGGTGGACCCGGCGCGCATGCAGATGCTGATCGCAGCGATGGCAGAGCAGCGGCAGCTTATCATTGAGCAGGGATATGGCGATCGAGAGCGGCAGATCTGCTACGCGCCAGCGTTCTACCACACGGAAGTTGCGCTGGCCAGGAGACTGGCGACATTCGCCAAGGTACCGGTTGAGGTCGATATGCCTCGCGTTGGTCGCTGGATCGATGGCTACACCGCAAAGAAAGGGATTGCCCTCTCGGCGGAGCAGCGTCGTGCGGTCGAGCTGTCAGCGTCTTCTCGCATGCTGATCCTTACTGGGGGGCCTGGCTGCGGGAAGACGTTCACCACGCGTACCGTCGTTTCCTTGTGGAAAGCCATGGGCAAATCCATTTTGCTGGCGGCGCCGACCGGGCGCGCTGCCCAACGCCTCGCGGAACTAACGGGTGGAGAGGCCAAGACCATCCATCGGATGCTCGCCTTTGATCCAGGGACCATGAAGTTCCGGCATGATGAAGAGAATCCGCTGAATGCCCATGCCTTCGTCGTCGACGAGACCTCGATGATGGACCTGTTTCTTGCCCACTCGTTGATGAAAGCCATTCCGCCTTCGGCCCAGGTGCTTTTGGTGGGTGACATCGACCAACTCCCGAGTGTTGGTCCTGGAATGGTCCTGCGGGATCTGATTGCCTCAGAGCAGGTCTCTGTGATAAGGCTGACCGAGGTGTTTCGGCAAGCAGCCACCAGTCACATCATCACGAATGCTCACCGTATCAATGCTGGCCAGATGCCTCGTTTGACTCCACTGGTTCAAGCCAAAGAATCAGATTGCTTGTGGATGAATGTTACCGAGCCACCAGAGGGAGTCGAAGCCATTCGCCGCTTGGTCACCGAAATCCTGCCCAAACGTGGCATCAATCCGGTGAAGGAGGTGCAAGTCCTCTGTCCAGCCACGCGTGGTGACATCGGCACACGCCAACTGAATATCATGCTCCAGCAGGCGCTGAATCCGAAAGGCTTAGGAAAAGTGGAATTGGTTCGTGGTGGAAGCGTTCTGCGTGTAGGAGATCGAGTGATCCAGCAAGTGAACGATTACCAGCGCGAAGTGTTCAATGGTGATCTCGGCACCATTACTAGGATTGATCTGGAGGAGCAAGAGGTACTGGTGCAGTTTTCCGAGCGCGAGGTCAGCTACGATTACGCCGATCTTGGGGAGTTGGCCCTGGCCAGGGCAGTGACCGTCCACAAGAGCCAGGGCAGTGAATATCCAGTGGTGCTTTTTCCCCTGTTCATGCAACACTACCTGCTGCTCAGCCGCAATCTCGTGTACACAGGCCTGACGCGGGCCAAACAACTGGCGGTGTTGATTGGATCAACCAAAGCTATTGGGCTAGCGATCAAGCGCGTCATGGATCGGCAGCGCTATACCGCTTTGTCCGATCGATTGAAGTGCTAAGTTGGTGCTGGTTCTTTATTTCTCGCTGATGTTGTCAACGGCTAGCGCTCGTCTGAAATGAGCATCTGGATGACGGTTGTCTCAATCTACAATTTGAGGGATGCAACTAATTCATTTGTAGAAATCTCCGATTGATCGATTTGGTTCTCACTAATACATGTATATATAGTTGAGATAAGCAACAGACCCCTCATTGCGAACTCAGGGACGTTCAATGCCCAATCCTTTTCACCGAGTATTAAGGCTTCCCATAAGTTAAATCAGGTGGATCAGTGTCGTGATCTAACTCTGTCGTCATCGACACTGAGGGGGACGGTCAGTGTCGGCCCCTTTGTGCTACTGGCCGCCTTAATAATATGAGTATATACACTCAGCCAGATTTGCACATATCCATGGCTCTGTTACATCTAGTTTGCTATTGTCTTTTTTGTGTAATTATTTGAGCGA
>JAFMRP010000832.1 GCA_017354095.1 Ktedonobacteraceae bacterium | reverse complement strand
GAAAATCAATCGCTTCTTGACGATCCATGGGTTTTTGTCCTCTTGAAAGCTATGGCTCAATGAGCATAGATATCTGACTCAGTTTATATTCTACCCCGTGCCTCGGAATGCGACAAGCCGCCATCTTCGATTATCAGGGCTGTTGCACCGTACTTCTCACCGCCTGCGGCGGCTCGCGGGTAAGATTTTTAGCGGGGACACCCCGCACCCCGCAAGGGGACTGCGTCCCCTTGACCCCTGCATTAAGAGCTACCGCCTTCAACAATTCCACTTTTAACGACTTTGGCGCCGCTGTGTGCCAGTGCGAGGAGCCGTTCGGCCAGGGCGGTGTTGCGCAGGGCCACGCGGTCATTGCGTACCGCCAGTTCGAGCGCGGAAGGCTGTCCGACCAGTACACAGAAGCGTTTGGCGCGGGTAATGGCGGTATAGAGCAGGTTACGCTGGAGGAGCAGGTGGTGTTCATGAAAGAGCGGGATCACCACAGCCGGGTACTCGCTGCCCTGGCTCTTATGTACGGTGACGGCGTAGGCCAGCACCAGCTCGTCCAGTTCGCGAAATTCATAGTTGACAGAGAGAGGCCCGGCCTCTTCCACAAATTCGACCGTCAGGGTGGCCTTCTCCTGGTTAATCGAGCGAATCCAACCGACGTCGCCATTAAAGACGCCTTTGTCGTAGTCGTTACGCATCTGCATGACTTTATCGCCGGTCGAAAACTTGCGGTCGCCCCATTCCACCTGGGACTGGCTATGAGGGTTCAGGCGGGCCTGCAGCTGCTCATTGAGCTGGTTGACGCCCACAGCGCCTTTATACATTGGGGATAGCACCTGGATATCGGTCATGGAGTTGAAGCGATAGCGCGCGGGCAGGCGGCGCTGCACCAGGTCCAGCACGAGCTGCTGAGCGCGCCGGGGATCGTCTTCGCGAATAAAGAAGAAGTCGCTGTTGGACGGGCTGCGCAGTTCGGGCATCTGGCCGGAATTGATGCGGTGCGCGCTCACCACGATTTTGCTTTGTTGCGCCTGGCGAAACAGCTCGGTGAGGCGCACGCTGGGAACGGCTTCGCTGCGCAGCAGGTCGCGCAGCACGTTTCCGGGCCCTACCGAGGGCAATTGATCGGCATCGCCGACGAGCAGCAGGTGCGCGCCACGGGGCAGCGCTTTTAGTAGATGATAAAAGAGCAGGATATCGACCATTGAGAACTCGTCGACGATCACAAACTGGCAGGGCAGCGGATTCTCTTCGTTGCGCTGATAGCTATTATCATGAGGCGCGAATTCGAGCAGGCGATGCAGCGTTTTGGCCGGGTGGCCGGTGACCTCGGCGAGACGTTTGGCGGCGCGGCCAGTTGGAGCGGCCAGGGCGACATCGATCTTGCGCATACGCAGGAGCAGCAGCAGAGCGCGAATGGAGGTCGATTTGCCGGTGCCGGGACCTCCGGTCAGAATACACACTTTCTCCTGATATGCTTTCTGCACCGCCTCGCGCTGACGCTCGGTCAGGTGCATATTACGCTTCTGCTTGAGCAGATTGAAGACCTTCTCCCACTGCGCGGGCGTGGTGGGGGGCAGATTGCTCTTTGCGCGTATTAGCCGGCCCAAAAGGCGAGCGGAGCCGCTTTCCGAGTGCCAGAACGGCGCGTAGTAGACGCGCTGTGGCTCCTCTTCTGACTGCTCATCATATTCTTCCTCCAGGGGCAGCGGAGATATGGGAATCTCTTTCGCGGTGGGCGGGCATGGTTCGATAAAAACGTCCTGGTCATCGCCCAGTTGCTCCATCGCGATGGCCAGCGCCTCGCGCGGTGCCTTGAGGATACTGGCGGAGCGGTTGAGCAGGTCGCGCTGGTAGAGGAAACAATGGCCATCGTCATTGGCGGCCTGAGCGAGAACATGTTTCAGGCCACTGGCCAGGCGTGGTATGCTATCAGCAGGCATCCCCAGCTTGAGCGCGATATCGTCGGCGGTGCGGAAGCCGATGCCATAGACGTCCCGGGCCAGTTGATAGGGATTGTCGCGAATAACTTTGATCGATTCTTTGCCATATTGTTTGTAGATACGCGTTGCGACATTGATAGACACTTCATGGGATTGGAGAAAGAGGTGTAATTCTTTGATTTCGCTCTGCTCGGTCCAGGACTGGATAATCTGAGCGCGGTCCCTGGCGTTAATGCCTTTGACTTCGCTCAGCCGCTCGGGCTGCTGCTCGATAATGGCCAGCGTTTGCTCGCCAAAATGTTCGACGATGCGCTCGGCCTTCTTGGGGCCGATGCCCTTGATCAATCCTGAGCTCAAATAGCGGATCATGCCTCCGGTGGTGGCCGGCAGGCGTTGAGCGAAACTGGTCACGTGCAGCTGGCGGCCATAGCGGGGATCATGCTCCCACTCGCCTTCAACCGTGAGGAGTTCACCGACCTGCACACCGGGCAGCGCGCCGACGATGGTGGCCAGGTCATCGCGAAAGAGCCGGCCGCTCTCATTCAGGCGGAAACGTGCTACGGTATAGTGATTTTCTTCATTGCGAAAGACAATGCTTTCGACAGATCCTTCTAGTGTGGGCATACAGATCTATTCCGTTACTGTGCTGCGATACTGGAAAGGCTTGCGCCCTCTCCATCTTAGCACATCGGGAGCCACTTTGTTTAGCCCGTTAAGCCTAATGCAAGCAACATATGGGCTGAGAAAATCGTTTTACTATAATGGGTCACTTGACATCGTCTTTACTGGCTTGTTGACGCTATAATCTATAGAGGAAGTTTTCTCTGATATATTAAGAAGGGCCTGTGGCATGGATAAATCCGAACGTTATTGCGCGCACTGTGGCGCAATAAATCAGCCGGATGCGGCATTGTGCTTTGCCTGCGGACGTTCTATGAGGATTACGGAACGGCTGCCGGAGATACATGATGTCGAAGAGCACTACCTGCGACAGCGCTATCGTATTCTGGACCAGGTTGGCAAAGGCGGCTTTAGCGCGGTCTACAAGGCTGAAGACACGGTTGGACGGCGTATGGTAGCCATCAAGGCCATCAGCCTGCATGGTTTGCGCGCTCAGGAAATCATCGAGGCGACCGACGCCTTTCATCGCGAGGTGCAGATCCTCACCGAGCTCAACCACCCTAATCTGCCGCATATCCACGATCATTTTTCCGATACCGAGAGCTGGTATATTGTGATGGACTTTATCCAGGGAGTGACGCTGGAGCAGCACCTGGAACAGCCGACCCTGCCGATGGGGGAGATCTTTGATATCGCGCTGGTGCTCTGCGATGTGCTGGCATACCTGCATTCGCGCCAGCCGGCGGTGATCTTTCGCGATCTGAAGCCGGCGAATGTGATTTTGACGGATAGTGGGCGGATCTATCTGATCGATTTTGGGATCGCGCGGCGTTTCCGGGCG
>JAFMRP010000831.1 GCA_017354095.1 Ktedonobacteraceae bacterium | reverse complement strand
CCATTGTATGACTCATCACATATTTGGTGACATCATTGATGCCAGGCCACATGTCTGCATGTGTAGGCCAGAAAGCAGCAAAAAACGCAAATGTTTTCCTGCCTAAAAGGAGATCTGCAGGCTTCATATATTTTGCTATGAACTCGCCAGCCGCTTCGTCAGCTTCGGCAAAATACGGTGCACTCCAACCGCCATAGGTGAAGCCGTCGGACGCGTCTTCGTCAGGTCTACCAGGAGCTTGCATGACGCCATCAAGCGTGAGAAACGTGTGGACGATGATTTTTCTCATGAAAAGCACTCTTTCTCAATGGTTGGATGATGGGAAAAAGGCGATACCGGAAGGCTCTCTCCTCAGTGTTCTCCTTCGGTGTTGCTCTTGTTTCCTTGCAAATGACAAGTGATCTTACGAAAGTATTCCAAATGCGAGTGAAAAAGCGGAAATGATCATGTGACACGTTGGTCAAAGGATCTGGTGGCCGTTTCGTTCGGTATCTACATCACGTGTTCAGGCGGCCATGGCCATTGCGTGACTCAGGACGGCCGATAGACCTGGATCGTCACACCGCTCGGAGTGGCCCGCGCAGAGACCAGTTCAAGCGACCTGTCCCGGCCGATGTCAGGGAACAGCCGCGTGCCCTGGCCGACGATCACGGGGAAGGTGAACAGGGTGATCTCATCGACAAGGTTGTTGTCGAGCAGCCACCGGAACAGGGCACCGCTACCGTGTACCTGCAACTCGCGTCCTGGCTTAGCTTTCAGCTCGCGGACGGCAGCCCCAAGCGAATTTGCGAGGATGGTCGTGCTCGTCCACCGCGGGTCGGTGAGTGTGGTCGATGCGACGTACTTAGGCTGCGTATTCAACGCCGTCCAGATCGGGCTGTCGCCCGGATCGTCCCACGTTCCCCAGGTGTCGGCGAAGTGCTCGTAGGTCCGTCGGCCGAACAAGAACGCGTCGGCGCGCCGGTAGATCTCGTCCATGACCGTCCCGGCTTCGTTGTCGAAGTGCGCCCATCCGGCGCGCTCGAATACGCCACGCTCGTGCTCGGCGAGGTTCACGCCGGGACCCTGCATCACTCCGTCAACGGAGACCTGCGTGGTGATCGTCAGTTTAATGGTTCGTCCTTTCTCTGGTGTCCAAGTTTCGGGGTCATTACACTTTCGCCGTGAGGGCGGTCACAACCGTTGCGATGTCTTCGTCACTCACCAGGTGAGCAAACTCGATATTGGGAACCAGTGTCATATTACTCCTTTCTTCGTGATGGATCATGTTCCATCGGTTCACTGCTTTGGAGGAAGAGCAGTGACAAGCTCAAGTGATTGAGCTTGATGAGGAGGCCGTAGAGGGCAGGTTGATCCTGGATGTGGCCGATCAACAACGTGGTGCCATCGGACTCGTGCAGGATCTGTAATCCCTCCAGCCATTCCTGCCATGAAGCGTCCAGATGCCCTTTGATTCGGATCGAAACGTGCATCGGCACACCTCCTTTCAGGCCTCATGGTGTCCGTTGTCCTGTGCTCTTTCTCAAAAAAGAGTATAGCCTGGAAATAGGAGCGTGACATCGCCTATTTTCCTGATTGAATGGCTGATTATCGTGCTCCTGTTGGGAGATTGTTGGGGAACTGGCGTCTCTCTCTCGAACTGTGCTATGGCAAGCACACCGGTTGCATTATTAGAGGAGGTGGAAATGCTGGCCCGCCGCGATCGCTTCAGCGCGCCGACTCACGCCCAGCTTGCGATAGATACTGCTGACCTGCGTCTTAATGGTATGAATAGAAACGAGCTGGCTCTCGGCCATCTCAGCGTAGGTGCGCCCGGTGACCAACAACTGCAGCACCTTTAACTCCTGAGGAGAGAGCGGCTCTCTGCGGAAAAGTGGTCCTTCGGCTTGTGAGGGCTGGATTTCTTGTGTCAAGGCGAAGGGTTGGCCAACGTTGGAAGTTTGTTCCGCTGCAATGGCTTCCTCCTGCTCGAAGCTTGCCAGCAATCGTAAAATGTAAGACATGGAAAAAGATGCAGAGGAAGCATCGGATGGTGCATTGGATGGGGCCGAAAGGAGCATCTTGAGCGCTTGTTTCATCGGTTCACCGAGATCGAGATACACGCGCAGGTTGTCCTCTGGACCGGTCAGAGCAAGCAGACGAGTAAGTGTCGCCCGGGCTTGTTCTTGTTTCCCCGTCTGATGGAGAGCGACAACGGAGGCCGCGAGATACTGCATCGCGGTATAGATATCACCAGGCTGATCGAGTTGTTCGCGAAAGTGATCCAGCAAGGCAAGCGCCCACATATCTTGCCGTTGCGCAAGGTAGATGCGAATCTGTGTGAGCAAAGCGTCTTTGTCGTTGGGATTCCAGGTGTCTTGAGAAAACACGACCTGTTCGGCCCAATGACTTGCTGCCTCCAGATTGCCCACGGCCAGCCAACACTGCGCCTGCATCCCAGCTACCTGGTGGGTATGAGCGACCAGGTGTTCTTGCCGGGCCAGCGTTTCTGCCTGTTGCAACGCCTGATCTGCGGCAGTCGGATTGCCACGGGCGATGCTGATCTGCGCGAAAGCGAGAGAGCCTACGCCCAGCAGATCGACCTGCTGCCAATCCTGTGCGATGCGCAGCACCTGCCGTACCGCGCCAGCGGCCTCATCCAACCGGTTCCAGGCGTAGTACGCGAGGGACAGGAAGTAATATAGGTAACCGGCCCACATGGTGCGCTCCCCGCGCTGCTCTATTAGAGCCAGAGCAGCTAGGCATTCTCGTTCCACCTGATGCCACTTCCCGGCTCTCAGATACGCAAAAGCCAACCATTCTCTGACTCTCGTATTCGCAAGCCAATCTCCTGCTTTGAGCACATGCTGCTTGACCTTGAGCAACCAGGGAATCAAGAGTGCCCCCTCACGCTGGACCGGCTCAACAAGCCAGAAGCGGAGGGAGTACACAATCATATTCCAACGGATTTCCTCATCCAGGCCCAGTTCCTCTAGCTCCTGGATCATCTCTTCCAGACGCTCTTTGTCGCCACGTTGCAGCATGGCTCGCGTCTCGATCAAGGCGCGCAGCAGGCGCAGACGACGCCTGATCACCGTCAGTTCTGAGCATGGTCTGGCTTGCTCTCCCTCGGACATCCCTGCGTATTCTTCCTGCCTATGGAGGAGTGCCTCCAGGCGTGCCATCGTTTGCTCCCCCCGCGCTTGCATGCTCCCATAGAAGGTCTCGCTCGTCATGTGGAGGGCTTGCAAGAGAAACAGCAGCGCATTGAGGGCAAGAAGCGCATGCTGCCATAAGACGGCATCGGGGAGTGCGATGATCCAGGTAAAGACCGTCTGGGCTTCGCCACTGAGCCAGAGGCGGGGAGCTTCTTGTTCCATCATTCGCGCCGCAGAGGGATAGTCAGCCGCAGCCA
>JAFMRP010000830.1 GCA_017354095.1 Ktedonobacteraceae bacterium | reverse complement strand
CTTCCACGGTCGTCCCTCGGCCACGCTCAATCCCAGTGGCACGCCGCAGCCCTATTCGGCTGACAACTCGGCGGCCTCCAACCTGGGGCCGACCAACAAGCAGCTCATCGACGGCAATGGGGGAACCTATCAGGGTGTGAAGAACTATGCCGATCAGTTCCGCAAGGAGAATGGCCTGGCTCCCAACGCGCCACTGCCCTCAGACATCGTCACCGCCTCGGGTTCAGGGTTGGACCCGGATATCTCAGTTGAAGCTGCACTCTTGCAGGTCAACCGGATAGCACAGGCGCGTGGGATGAGCGCGGACGCGGTCAAGAAGATCGTAGAGGATCATATTCAGGGACGCTTCCTGTGGATCTTCGGGGAGCCCCGTGTCAATGTGCTCGCATTGAACCTGGCCCTGGATGGACAACAGTAGCGCAGATGCGAGTGAGACTAGAGTTATCTTGACACCACAGATAGCCCCTGAAACACGCTCATCTTCGCGATAGTGATGTAATGTTACAGCCTCCTACCTCAGTGAAATGGGGCAGGAGGCTGCCTGTCTAGTTGAGCAGTGCGAGCGAAGCCGGATAACAAAATATTGAGCATACTTTGATTTGTAGACGTCATCTCCGTATCCACTTTTTACCTTATGAGGATTACACTACGGGTGTAGGGACGAGAACATCTCTACTATATCAGTGGAAAACCTTTCTGTGGTACTTCAGCACGAATGAAGGAGTGTGTCATATTGGTTATGACGTTAGCACCTACGCGAGAAAACAAAGAAGGAAATGGACTTCAAGGCAAAATACTGGTGGTCAAGCTGGGAGGCAGCACGTTGGACCATGAGCGTGTGATCCTACGTGATCTGATCTGTCTGCAGGCTCAGGGAGTGCATCCGGTGCTGGTGCATGGAGGAGGTCCAGCAATCACCGCGTGGTTACAGGCAACGCATATTCCCACGCGTTTTGAACAGGGATTGCGTGTCACGGATGCCAAAACGCTGGAAGTGGTGTGTATGGTCTTACGTGGTCAGATCAATGAGCGCTTAGTGTTGATGGCGACAGAGATGGGCGGGAAGGCCGTTGGGATTAGCGGAACGGATGGCCAGATGGTTCAGGGCCATATTGCTGATGAGCGCCTGGGCCTGGTAGGCGAGATTGACGCGATTGATCCCACCATCGTTCACGGCTTGATTGACGAAGGCTACCTCCCCATTATCGCGCCGCTGGGCCTGGGACCAGGCGGGCAGTGCTTAAATATGAATGCTGACCTGGTGGCAGCCCACCTTGCGCAAGCGCTTCACGCCGAGAGACTGGTCTTTTTAAGTAATGTTGCGGGCATTGCCCGAGCTGATGGCACGCTCATTTCGACGTTGCACGAAAAGGAAGCGCATGAACTGATAGAAGAGGGCGTCATCAATGGAGGAATGATTCCCAAGGTTCAGGCTTGTCTCAATGCAGTAACAACCATCTCCTGTGTTCATATCGTCGATGGTGGCCAGCCCCATATTCTCCTGCAAGAGATCAACAGCCAACCATATACAGGTACGATGATCGTGGGAGAGAAAGGGGAAGATGTTCTCTCACGCACGAGTGAAAGAAAGTGACAGGATGTTATGTCGGATCAGATACAACCTCAAGCAGAAGATGACGCATCAGAGGAGCCCTCTTTATCCCGTGTAACACGTCCCAGCCAGGGGTTCTGGCGAGGAACAGCTACCCTTGGTCGTGAGACCTGGAGTGCATTGAAGCTCATAGTGGCATTGCTGATATTGTGCGGGGTGGTGTTCCCAGGCGTGGTGTTTGCTATCGGCCAGCTGGTCTTTCCTGATCAGGCCAATGGAAGCTTGCTCAGGGATAAGCAGGGACAGGTGATCGGCTCCAAACTCCTCGGCCAGCAGTTTACACGCCCAGAATACTTTCATGGACGGCCCAGCGCAGTAGGATATAATGCATCCAGTTCAGGCGGCTCTAACCTGGGGCCAACCAATCCCCAACTCATCCAGGGCAATGGAAGCGAAGTTACTATCCCGGCAGGCTCGCCCACTCCAGCTAACGCTACTCCCGTTCCTGGTAAGCCAAACACCTACTATGTACCAGGAAGTTATGCCGGCGCTAAAACATACGCCGAACAATTTCGCCAGGAAAATAGCCTCCCCCCCAACACCCAGTTACCCGCAGATATCGTCACTGCCAGCGGCAGCGGCCTCGATCCAGATATCTCTGTGGCGGCGGCATCTCTGCAGGTAAACCGGATTGTGGCAGCACGGAAGGCTCTGGGAGGAACCAATGCTTCGATCTCCGCAGAAAAGGTGCAGGACTTGATCGTCAAAAACACGCAGGGGCGTGATCTGGGCGTACTTGGAGAGCCACGGGTGAATGTGCTCCTGCTCAACCTGGCGCTGGATGAGGCCTATGGCGCACCGCCACCAACCAACTACAGCGGTCTACACAAAAGTTGGACCTTCTGAGAAAATGAAAGTATGCGAGCATATTCTTACGATTTACGACAACGTATCCTGCATGCGACTGACCAGGGAATGCCACGTGCAGAGATGATCCAGACCTTTGCCGTTTCTCGGTCTACGATCAAACGCTACCTCAAGTTGAGGCGTGAAACTGGTGATGTGAAGCCTCAGGCCATTCTAGGACGCCCATCAAAGAAAGGGGCAGCGTTGTGCGCTGGACTCCTTCCTCAGCTTGAAGCCCATTCTGATGCACCCCTTGATGAGCATTGCCAGTGGTGGGAAGACACACGTGGTATCCAGGTGAGTTCCGCGACCATGAGTCGCGCGATCACGCGCCTGAACTGGACGCGCAAGAAAAAGACGATTCGCGCAAGTGAGCAGAATGAAGCCGACCGCGCCGCCTGGCGGGAGAAAGCCAAGACCCTGGATACCAGCAAACTGGTGTTCCTTGATGAATGCGGCTCAAATATCGCCTTCACCCGGCTGTACGCTCGGTCCCCCAAGGGAAAACGCGTCTCTGGGTCTGTTCCACGCAACAGGAGAGCGAATATCACCCTGCTGGCCTCGCTCTCGCTTCAGGGGATGGGTGAAGCCTTCATCTTAGAAGGATCAGCAGATGGTGCCGTGTTTGAACTTTACATGGAACAGATCCTGGCTCCAAGTTTACCAGCTGGGCAGATTGTTATCCTGGATCATGTACATACACATACCGCAGACAAGGTAAGGCTCGCCATCGAAGCCCGAGGATGCCAGCTTCTCTTTCTCCCTTCCTACTCTCCCGACTTCTCACCCATTGAAGAGGCGTTCTCCAAACTCAACGCCGTGTTACGCCGAGTGGGAGCACGCACTCCAGAAGCCTTGCAAGAGGAGATCGGGCAAGCCCTTCTTACGATCACAGCGCAGGACGCTCGCGGATGGTTCACGCATGGTGGCTACTGC
>JAFMRP010000829.1 GCA_017354095.1 Ktedonobacteraceae bacterium | reverse complement strand
GGGGCAGATGCGCGCGTGTTGCTTTGGCGGGTAGATGGGACGCTGGTCCATACGCTACAAATGCTCACCCAGGTGTTAGCAGTAGCTTGGTCGCCAGATGGAGCCCAACTCATTATCGGTGCAGGAAACACCGTTACCTTTGTGGAGGCCCAGCAAGCAACAGTCCTGGGAAGTTACACGCGACATACAGCCCCTGTGACGGCGCTAGGATGGACGCACGCGGCGGTGCCGTTGGCGCTCTCGGCCAGTGAAGATAAACGTGCGCTTGTTTGGCAGGGACAAACCCACCAGGTGCAAGCGAGTTTTGCACGACATACGACCCCTATTCTTGCCCTGGCGACCCTCACAGATATAGTAGCAACAGCATCCTTGGGTGGGGTCGTTCGTATATGGAGCGCGATAACTGGACAGGAGGTGCATGGTTACTGGTCGGATACCGCACAAGCGTATCAGTCTCTGGTATTTTCACCGAGCGGCCTCCTCGCGGTCGGAGGGAAAGATGGGATGATCCGTCTGTGGGCACAAGGAAGTACCTGTAGACTGCAGCAACGTGATATCTTTGGCCTCCGCTGCCTGGATCTTCCCCAACGATGGCAGGGGCATACCGGCCCCATAAGAGCGGCTGCCTTCTCCTCGGATGGGGACCTCCTGGCAACTGGTGGTGATGATCACCAGCTCCTCCTCTGGTCAAAGATGCATCAGATGCCCCTTCTCCGACACACTATGTCAGAGCCGATCACAGCGCTATCCTGGTCTCCTACCGCGCCATATCTGGCTGTTGCTGCAAGATCACAGGTGACCATCTACCAGATATCCACAGAAGAAGAAGGCTGAGAAACCGATGATAACTTTCCAGGGAGAACACACTATGGGAATTGCAAGGATACGTCAGCGGTATCCTTCCCCCTTCCGCGTGGAAGGGGTATGGGTGGCGTTGAGTGTTGGCCCCTTTCTGGCGCTATTTGACACAACGATGATAAACAACTCTCTGACGACGCTTCAAGTGCAACTAGGCACCGATTTGACTACCTCCAGTTGGGTTCTGCATGCTTTCAATCTGAGTTTTGCCGTGCTGCTCATCTTTGCTGGACACCTGGCAGATTGCTATGGGCACAAACGCTTGATCATGTTGGGGCTTCTCCTCTTTTTGGCTGGAGCCCTGCTGTGTAGCTTAGCTCCAACGCTGCCGTGGCTGATCGGAGCGCGGGTGGTACAAGCAGCATGCTTGAATGCCGCCAGTCTGGCACAACTTCATACGCTGTTCGAGGGGCACCAACGTCGTATGGCTCTGAGTGTGATGGGGACACTCAGTGCGCTTGCTGCTACAAGCGGTCCCTTATTGGGAGGTGTGCTTCTGCCACTGTGGGGGTGGCGCTCCATCTTCCAGGGATATCTTCCATTGTGTCTGATGAGTCTGTTCGTCGTATGGAGATTTCTGCCCAAGGATCTACCATACAGTAGACATCGATCTCTTGATCTTCAGGGTGTCCTGATGAGTAGTCTGGCGCTAGGCTGCCTGGTGCTGGCACTTTTACAAGGCAATACCTGGGGGTGGACAACGCCCTTAACCCTGTCGCTCTTCGGTTGGGCGCTGGTCAGCGCGCTGCTCTTCGTATGTATAGAATCTCAGCACCAGACTCCGTTATTGGATCTGGTACTCTTTCGGGGTGTTTCCTTCCGTCTTACTACACTGATTACGGTGCTCTATGCAGTGGCCATGCAAGGGGTCAATCTCATGCTCGTGCTCTATCTTCTGCTCGTTACAGGGCGGAGCCAGTTTGAAGCAGCGCTAGCTCTGTTGCCAGTGCAACTGACATCGTTGTTCATGGCTGTGTTGATGAGTCGAACGAGTCGCTGGCTCTCCGCCCATTGGCATTGTCTGCTGGGATTGGGCATGCTGGCATCTGGGTTACTTCTTTTTGAGATGCTCACGAAGGAAGCAAGCTTGCTGGATATAGGGTGGCGTGGCGCGCTAACAGGAGCAGGGCTTGGCCTCTGTGTGACCAGTTTGCCACAGATCGCCTTGGCAGAGGTGCCCGCTAAACGCAGTGGCGTGAGCAGTGGGGTATATCACACTGCACGACAGGTGGGATTGGCTCTGGGAGCCGCACTGTTGGTCAGTCTGCTCTCTGCACAACAACAAGTATATGTGCAGCGTGCGCGTTTGGATGCTATTGTTCGTATTCAAGCAGAGACCCATCTTCCTCTCTCCTTGCGTCAGAAATTGGTCACTCACTTTTTCACAGGGAGAACCGCTGTCTTGACTCCGCCAAGCCAGGCCGAATTCATGCAATTCGCAACGCATCAGGGAGAACAGGTGCCTGTGGAGATACTTGCCGCGCTCAGCAGGCAGATCACGAGCGAGTTTCGTAACGAATTGGGATACGCTTTCTTTCCGACGTGGGGCATCGCAGCTTTGTGTGCAGGCGGCGGTGGCGGGCTGGTGAGTCTACTCCTTTGGCGCACGCATACACATCCCATCAAAGCAGGCGTGCCCTCTAGCAGGTGGCAACACACCTATTGCTTTTCCCAAAAAGGAGTGATGACGCTGGAGAGTATCGAGCAGTATTTCACTGCTCAATTGCAACCGCTGATCTTGCGCCCTGCCCTCCCACCGACGCGGAGTATTGTGCCTTTAATGCGTCAGGTGGATACCACTGTTGTGGATGAAGATGCCTATTTGGAAAAGGATATGTTGCTATGAGAGATGTGCAGAACCCTCTCCCGGGGGTGCCTGGTGAGATAAGCCGAAATCATGCAGAGAGAAGCATCGAGATGCAAGGAACGGATCTTCCCGAAGGATATCGTCCCATTATTGGTATTCCCATTCCAGTGCAGCAGGGAAGTCAGGGGCCGCTGCTAGTGGCCGATGCGGTAGGCGCCTGGGCTGTCGAGCGAATGTCGGGGCGTGTGTTGCTGATCCCATTGTGGCCTTTCCCAACGCATAAGCATCGCTATCAATCCTTATGGCCGTTGTTGCAAGTAGTGGATGGGCTCCTGTTGCCTGCTGGGCCATCTGAGATAGATTGGTATACTGTCTGGATGGAACAAGCAACATCGTCAGCTCCTCTGGCCTGGGCGCTTTCCTGGGAGATTGCTTTCGCGCAACTTGCCACCTGGATGAGAATGCCCATCCTGGCGATTGCCGAGGGAGCGGAAAAATGGAATGTAGCGCTAGGTGGGCATTGGCAGTCACGATCTTTTGTTTCAGAAACGCCACAAGAGGCATGGACGCAACAGACAATACGGGTACGCACCAACAGTGCTATTGGCGTATGGATACAACAGGTGCTGGCAGCACAGCACACCAAAAATGGAGCAGCGAAACCCTGGTCACTCCCTCTGTGCCAGCAACGAATAGTGGCTCATCTGGGAATGGGGCTACGCTCGTGTGC
>JAFMRP010000143.1 GCA_017354095.1 Ktedonobacteraceae bacterium | reverse complement strand
ACATCCCCTCGACTATCCCGGACTCTCTGTACTGCGCCAGCGCCTGCCCGCATTTTGCGCCTCTGGCCTGGCCGGGCTCGAAACCTATTACGGCCCCTACACACCCGACCAGGAACAGGAGCTGCTCGCGCTGGCCCGGGAATACCAGCTTATCCCTACCGGTGGCTCCGATTTTCACGGCCCCGGCATCCATCCCACACCACTGGGCGGCCGCTACGTTCCTTACACCGCGGTTGAGCTCCTGAAGGTTGCCTACGCGCAAAGACGCCGCGCCAACCCACCCGCCTTTGAGCTTCCCGCACCCAGTCCCGATTAGTAGACACCACATCCATTTCTCCCATTTGGAGCGGCAGGGAAAATAAAAATAGGGCCCGACCTCCCCAACTGCTCGCCTGCCCGGCAGCGCTAGCAGCTGGCACGTGAAGCTTCGCCCCAATGGAGAGAAAAAAGACACCATGCGAAAACAGCAACAGCCGCCCACCAGGCGTCCTCATCGGTGGCGCGGCACTATGGAAACGCTGCTACTGGCGCTGTTTATGGTCTTTCTGGTCCGCATCATTGTGCAAAATTTTCATGTCGAAGGGCAAAGCATGGAGCCGACGCTGCACGACCAGGAATATATCCTGGTCGACAAAGCGGTCTACCTCTTCCAACCACCACAGCGGGGAGATATTGTTGTTTTCCAGTATCCGAGAAACCCGCGCGAAAGGTATGTCAAACGCATCATCGCCGTTCCCGGCGATATCGTCAGCGTCATTGATAGCCAGATTATCGTCGATGGTGTTACGCTGCGCGAACCCTACGTCAACAAGACCGATAATTATAACCCGTTTCCATCCTTCAAAAAGCGCATCGTCGCACCTGACGAATATTTCGTTCTGGGCGATAATCGCGGGAACAGCTCCGATTCCCGCGATTGGGGGCTGGTGCCGCGCCATTACATTATCGGCAGAGCCGCCGTGGTCTACTGGCCTTTCAATGCCAATAATCTCGGTTTGCTGCCCGACACCGCCAGCGTCTTCTCAGCCATACATAATTGATCACATGCGGCGCAGTGCTTCTCTCCTGGCGGCATCGCGCCAGCGGTTCATCTCTTCGCTGCCATTGACGGCGGATCGACGGCGCAGTTTCTCCTCTTCTGCAGCCTCCTCCATCAACAAACTGCCCACAATAGCCGCCAGCTGGTCTGGCGCGAGCTGCTCCTGCCCATCCATTGCCACCTGCACACGCTGCTCCCATTCCTCAGCGATAAAATCGGTCGAGAAATCAGCGGAGATAAAACGAGGGTGCTCCATCAACCAGCGCGCGAACGGCAGTGTCGTTCGTACTCCCATCACCTGATACTCGGCGAGCGCCCGCCGCATGCGCGCCACAGCCTGCGCGCGATCCTTCCCCCAGACAATCAGCTTGGAGAGCAGTGGGTCATAGAAAAGTGGCACCTGCAAGCCGGGATAGAGGCTGCTATCAACGCGCACGCCTGGCCCTGCCGGCTCCTGCAGCGCTACCACCGTCCCAGTCGCGGGCAGGAAGCGATTCTCCGGATCTTCAGCCGAGATGCGACATTCGATGGCCGCTCCTCGCAGTTCGATCTCTTCCTGCGTAAACGAGAGCGGCAGCCCGGCAGCGACCCGAAACTGCTCCTGCACCAGGTCAATACCTGTACACCATTCGGTCACCGGATGCTCCACCTGGATACGCGCGTTGACCTCCAGGAAATAAAAACTACCATCCGGCCCCAACAGAAACTCCGCCGTTCCGGCATTCACATAGCGAATTGAGCGCATCAGATTCACGGTCGCTCCGGTCATGCGTTCGCGCAGTTCAGCATCCACGACCGGGGAAGGCGACTCCTCGATTAACTTCTGGTGACGGCGCTGAATGCTGCATTCACGCTCACCCAGGTGCACGACATTGCCATGCGTATCGGCGATGAATTGCACCTCGATATGCCGGGCCGGCACGATGGCCTTCTCCAGGTAGACACGCCCATCTCCAAACGCGCTCTGCGCCTCACTGCGCGCTGTCCGTAACGACGATAACAGCTCCTTCGCCTCACGCACAAAGCGAATGCCCTTACCGCCACCGCCCGCTGCCGCCTTCAACAAAATAGGATAGCCCAGGCTCTCGGCGATCTCTTGCGCCCGCGTATCGTCCTCCACGTCGCTCATTGCCCCCGGCACTATCGGCACCCCCGCTCCCTGAGCCGTACGCCGGGCAGCTGTCTTCTCACCCATCGCCAGCTGTGCCTCAACTGGCGGGCCAACAAAAATCAGCCCCGCCTCCTTGCACGCCTCCACAAACGCGGCGTTCTCGGCCAGAAAGCCGTAGCCCGGATGCACCGCCTGTGCTCCCGTACGCCTCGCAACCTCTATCAAAGTCGGGATGTGCAGATAGCTCCTGGCTGCTACCGCTGGACCAATATGATAGGCCTCGTCGGCCATACGCACATGCAGCGCATCCCGGTCCGCGTCACTATAGACAGCCACACTCTTCAATCCCAGCTCACGACACGCGCGAATAATACGCACAGCAATCTCACCTCGATTGGCAATCAGCACCTTTTGAAATGGCCAGCCGGCTACAGAGAACATCTTCATCGATCTCTCAACTCCCTACACTCAGGTAATTTTCTCTGGCACACAGTATAACACTTCTTAACACCCTGAAACTAGGATAATCTGGCTACGCACATCGAGCAATATTTCGATTCCTTACTATTTTAGAGTAAACTCCTATAGGATTTTAGAAAAGGCCATTATCAGATCAACGCTTGCTTCTCACTTTTAGTGCGCTAGATACATATTTGCCGCATTCATGGTTGTTTTGAAGAGGGATGTATGTTTAAGCTTATCTCCAACATTCCAATATCTCGCCGTCTCAGGCTCGCATTCCTGCTAGCGGCATTCGTCTCCAGTCTTATTATTGGTGTCTTAGGATTAGCCTTCCTGAACATCGAAAATGTACATAGTAAGGTCGTACAAACGAACATCAATTCTCTCAAAGCCGCCAGTACGGCTGAAGAGTATCTTATCACAATCAGCAATCGCCTGGAATCCGCCTATAGCAGCCGTTATGGCCCCGCCAATCTCTCTGCCCCGGTCCAGACCACCGAAGTGATCAAAGAGGTACGCCTGAACTCTACCCTGTTCGAGAACGCGGTAAAGAACTATCAGCAAAACTACCAGTTGCTCGAAGCGCCTCAAATGCAATCGACGCTCGATCTCCTGCGCAGCAATGATCCCCAGACGTCCTTTCCCACCAAGCAGCAGAACGCGATCAGCGATATCCTCGTCACGCTGTTGCCACAGTTCAAAAGCGCGCAGGCAAAGATTACCCAGTCCATCGAAAATTCGGCTCCCGAAAGCCAGGCCGCTCCCCAGATGCTGGATGCCCTCACGAAATTGTCACAACTGCACAGCGGCTGGGATACTGTCATCGAGGTCCAGCAAGATATCAGCGGCCAGGTCTCGCTGGTTGGCCCCGCGCAAACCATGCCCATCATATTTATGGCCATCGCCGCCTTCATTCTGACACTGCTTGCGACGTTCGGCATCGGCTCTGTGACGTTCTCCACCATCATCAAGCCACTGCAGGAGCTGTCGTCGCTCACCGAACGCATTTCGAATGGCGAAACAAATGCCCGCGTCAATCTCAGCGGACGCGACGAGATCAACCGCATCGCCGACTCGATGAATACGATGCTGGACAATATCGTACGCCTGATCCAGGAGACACAATCACAGCGCGACGCCCTGCAAGGTCAGGTGGAAAAACTGGTGAGCGAGGTCAGTGGCGTCGGCGAAGGCGATCTGCGCGTCCAGGCTGAGGTGACAGCCGATGCCCTGGGCGTGCTGGCCGACTCCTTCAACTATATGGTTGAAGAGCTGGGCAGCCTGGTGGTACGCGTCAAAACGGTGGCCAACGAGGTGGAAAGTTCGACAGCTACCGTGCTGGACCGCATGACCCAGCTGGTAGAAACCGGCGACGCTCAGATCAAACAGATCAACGGCGCAGTCGTCGAAGTGGAGAATATGACCAGTTCCAGCCGCCAGGTCGCCGAACGTTCCCAGTCCCTCTATGAGGTGGCTCGCAACGCCCGCCAGGACGCCAATCAGGGCCGCGACGCCGTGCTACAGGCCATTGAAGGCATGGGCCGCATCAACGACAATGTACAGACTACCGCAAACAAAGTGCAAACCCTCGGCGAGCGCTCACGCGAGATCAATGAAATCGTTGACGCCATCTCCAGCATTGCGCACCAGACAAACCGCCTGGCCCTCGACGCCGCTATTCAGGCTGCGATGGCTGGCGAAAATGGAAAGGGCTTCGGCGCGGTTGCGGCCGACATCCGCCGCCTGGCCGAACGTTCAAAGGACCAGGCCGGCCTGGTCACCCAGATCGTCCGCAGCGTTCGCGAGGATATCGGCGCCGTTGCCGTCTCTATGCAGGATACCGAGCGCGAAACCGCCGCTGGCACCCGCTTGACTGAAGCGACCGGCATCGCCCTGCGCTCGATCTTCTCCGCCGTCGAACAACAGGCACGCGAGGTCGAAAGCATCAATCAGGCGGCGATGCAACAGCTGCAATCCTCCAGCGCCATTGTGCAGATCATGCGCAGCGTCGCGGAAACGACGCAGCAAAACGGCCACAGCACTCGCGAAGCCTCACAACATATGGAGCGCCTCGCACGCCTGGTAGAACAATTGCGCGCCTCAACCGAAGCCTTTAAGCTGCGCGAGAACCAGGACTACTCCTTCGCCGGAGGAGCCGACGGCAGCAAACTCGAAAATAGTACCGAGGGAATCCTCAGTCCCACCGGGACCTTCCGCATGGTGAGCTCTACTATCGAGACAGTGCCATCCTATCCCGGAATCTCGAATAACTTCCCACCCACGACTCCGCAACAAAGCGGGCAGTTCGTGCCTTACCCACCTTCTGTTCCATTGCCCTGGACACCAGCCGTCCCAACCGGGCCAGCCGCGCCGCATACATCACCCTCCACTCAGCCGTGGAATGAAAGCGCGCTGTGGGATACTCCCAACAGCGACCAGCCTACTACCGAGCCGTGGAACAGGTCACCGCAGCAGGCACCCACCCCCAACCCACCCCACAGCAATCACCGCCGCTAAAATACGAAACATCAGCACAGGCCGGTAGGGACAACCATCCCTGCCGGCCTGCATATGCATAACTTTCCAGTTATAGATAGCATTCACAAGGTCTATCCATTTTCATGGACTTTCCACATATCAGCAAGTTAGACTTATTGTATACCCCTGACGTGGCAACGGAACGGCCCTCCACCACATTGCAGAGCCCGGTAACTCATGAGAGGGTCTTTTCTCTTTTACGCCACACTATCGTGTGTATTATGCAGGAAGCAAAAAGCAACAACCGGATATCGTGTTCAAGGATCACGCTGCATATGTTGGCTGGAGGTTATCGGTCATGGCACAGAGAACGGTTATCAACAACGATTTATTGGATGAACGTAGCATTTTATGGGAAGCGATGCGCTTATTATCAACTATTAAGGGCCTGCGCCTCGTCTGGTCCTGTGATGTCTGTGGTATGATCTACCTCGATGCCAACCACCCGACCTGCGAGAGCTGTGGCGCAACTCGCTCACTCTCTCTACACGAAGACACTCGCCCAGAAATCCACTCTCGCGCTTAGTGTGTGCATCGGCAAGGGAACGCCTGACGACGTTACTCTCAGGCGTTCCCTTCCGTCTGTATGCCCTGCCGCACCGCTTCATAGAGAATAATACCGGTCGCCATCGCCACATTGAGCGACTCTACCGCGTTAAAAAGCGGGATGCGTATAGTGATAGTTGCCAGTACACGCCCTTCACGCGAAGGTCCATGCGCTTCATTGCCAACAATCAGCGTGCATGGCTGGCTAAGATCCTCTTCATAACAGGTGCGCGCTCCACCAGCCTCAGCCAGCAGCACACGCCCGGCGCTATGAGCCACAACACGCTCCTGGATCGCCTCCCATGTGAGATCCACCTCCACAGGCAGCGAAATGTGCGCGCCCGCCCCGGAACGCACCACCTTGGGGCTGAAATAATCAACACAATCAGGCGTCAATAGCACAGCCTCAACATCTGCAGCCAGGGCAGTGCGCAAAATCGTGCCCATATTCCCAGGGTCCGCCAAGCCATCCAGGACCAGCAGCACCCGGCGCTGCCGCTGTTCACGGCGCCTCCGCACTTGCTCCGCGCTGAAACGCTCCATCTCAAGCACGCTTACAACGCCCTGCGAGGTCCGCGTGTCGCCAATCGCTTCCATGACCCGCTCACTCACCTCGGTCAACTGCGCACCAGGCAATCCTCGCAGACGCTCCTGCAGCGCCTCGCCCTCGCTGGTGCGCCCCAGCAGTTCCGGCTGAAAAAATATCTCGCGCGGCAGCATTCGCGCATCCAGCAGCGTCTCCAACAGGTGTGGCCCCTCCATGAGGAAAAGCCCGCTTTTTTGACGCCCACGTGGCGTTAGCAGGTGCCGCACCTCTCGAATCCGTGGATTCGCCGGACTGGTAATCATGGCCATCCCCTTATAACACAAACCAGGGTGACAGCATGCGCTGCCACCCTGGTTGTCATCGTTTCTTGCTGTTACTCTGTCGCAGCTCCCATCGCCTGCTTGACGATCGTGCTGAAAGCTGGCATATCACTCACCGCCAGCTCGGCCAGAATCTTGCGATCGACCTCGATGTTGGCGGCATGAATCGCGTGCATCAACGTGCTATAGTTCAGGCCATGCATATGAGCAGCGGCATTGATACGCGTGATCCACAGGCGGCGCATGTCACGCTTGCGATTACGGCGGTCGCGATACATATACGCCATTGAGCGCATAACCGACTCATGAGCGGGACGGAACAGGCGGCGACGCGTACCACGATGGCCCTCGGCCATCTGTAAAACTTTTTTATGTTTCTTGTGAGCGGTTACTCCGCGTTTTACCCTTGGCATAGTTTTTTCTTACTCCTCTACCAATCTCAGCACACTAAAAAGCATACGGCAGCAGGCGCTTCATACGACGCCTGTCGGCCGCCTTCAACTGGAAGGTCTTGTCAGCGGAGCGAACCAGCGCTGCTGACTTACGGCGGCGCAAGTGGCTGATCGCCACTTTACGACGCAAAAACTTGCCTGACGCGGTAATCTTTACCCGCTTCGACATCGCCTTGTGTGTTTTCAGTTTCTGCTTCATCGTTTCTTTAATTTCTTTCTAGATTCTTCGTAATGGCTGTGGGCCACAACGAGGCCATCCTTCCACTTACAATGCGTGCATATCTGCCTGTGGTCCAAGAACATCTACCACCCCATACCCACAGCCTGTTATTGCTCTATCAAAGGCGCAGAGAAGCCTTTTTCAGGAGCCGACCTCGCATGCGCCACGCATTATAACATAAGCCACTCATCCACGCAATAGCCAGGACCCACCTGCGTATCACCGCCCCAACCGCCCCGGTCGCGAACTGCCCCACGGGAACCAGGGCGGACGCGAAATCCCCTTCGCGGGCGCGACACTGGCAGCTGCCTCCGCTCTCGCCCGCGCCATGCGCCAGGTAGAGGCAAAAAATAAGGCCCATCCCCATAACAACAACGGCAGCCAGACCGCCACCAGCGCCTGCCCCGTCCAGACACGCGGCCACTGCCAGAAGTAGTAGTCGAGCAGCGCGCCCAGCGTCAAAAATACAACCAGCAGCTTCGTACTCTGGCTCTCCGCGCACAATCCCAGCACCAGAGGCACGAGCACAAACCACGGCCAGTAGACGGGCATAAAAATCAATAGCAGCAGCAAAATCCAGCAGCCACACAACAATACCAGCTCCAGCGTGTCGGCCAGCCAGAGCGCCAGCAGAAAGAACAGTCCAACCAGCACCAGCGCCGCCAGCACCCAGTAATGCCCGTCCACCAGCCAGGCTACCTGGGGTGGCAACGACAACGGCAGGTTGAGCAGCGCGGAAGCCAGCGAGTTCGCGACCTGGTCCGGCCAGAATACCTGGCGCAAGCTTGTCAATTGGGTGTTTATGCTCCCATCCTGCCAGTACGGTAGATAGGCCAGCGCCACCACCAGCAGCGAAATAATCCAGAACCCCAGCCACCAGAGCGCCCGCCGGCCCGCACGCCGCATACGTGTCTTCCGCATAATGATATGCAGCATCAACGGCAAGAAGAATACGAACTGTAAATAAATTAGCGCCGCCAGCACTACGAAAACCCAGCTGAGCATCAGCCTGTCTCGCTGATAACACAGAGCCGCCAGTAAGAGCAAACAGAGCGCCACTATCCCCAGATTCGGCGCCAGCACTACCAGCAGCAGCACCAGGGGATTCCACGCGTAAAGCAGCGTGGTTGATAGGCGCGCCTCAGGCCTCGTCCGGCCAACAATCAACCAGATCAGCACCGTATTTACCACATGTACCAGTACCCCCACCAGGCGAAAGCCCAACAGCACATCCACGACGCTCTCTCCCGCCAGCAGCGTAATCATCTGATTGAGATCAATCCACAACGGACCCTGCCCCGCTCCCCCGGGTGCCAGCGCATTCTGCACCAGCACGTTCACACCTGCCGGCGCCACACAGAACGTCACGGCAAATCCAGCCGTGAACACGAGCATCACCAAAAATAATAGACCCTGGTGAAAGCGCCTCAGCCGTTTCCGCCCAAGCCAGCTCCCTATTGATACCATCAACAGCATCAGCGCGCTCGCCACCAGCAATAAAAGCAGTTGCAGATTAGCTCTGCCCAATCCCGCAGGATCAAGCCACGGCACCTGCCGCAACAACTCCACTAGTTGTGGGAAAATATTGGTCCAGTAGATCATCGGCAGCCAGGAAAGCCAGCTCAACAGAGCA
>JAFMRP010000828.1 GCA_017354095.1 Ktedonobacteraceae bacterium | reverse complement strand
CGGAGGGGCGGGTGGTCCCAGCACGCTACCTGTATTGCTGGTACTGAGCCCGCGCGTAACTCGGCTGCCCAAAGTAGACCCGCGTGCGCTTCTGACCAAAAAGCAGGTACAACAGCGGCCCAATGAACGGGATCAACCAGATGAGCAGCAGCCAGAAGACCATGCCCAGGGGCGAGTGATCATCCTGTAGGACCATAACCGTCTCGATAATGTGCCCTAATAACGGTATAAAGACGATAATGAGGAATACAACCGAATTAAAAAAACACCCACGATTTCCTGACATTTCCCCTAACTCCTTTATGTATGCAAAATTGCTTGCTATGATCAAATGACACGTTTTATGGTGAAAGATGTGACAAATTCCTTCACGTTCCTTTGTCTAAGCTCATTTCTCACCTGCTAAATATACGGCCTGACACCATGAACCGTTGCAAGCTATCAACCTCATTAATAATGAGAAATGTAACTTCCGTACGTATATATGGAGGTTGAGCCCTATTTTTCAATAAAACTCCATGCAAAATCAGTATCTCTATTTATCGTCAGGAGGTGTTTTTATGTTGTTCCATAAGCATCAGCTGCTATTTCCCCTAAAAATTATAGCAGCGGCACTCCTCGTGGCCACCTTCGTCATCTCCTCCAACGGCCAGGCTCAGGCACATAACAATCAACATGGGTTCTATCGGCAAACCAATCTCGTCTCCGACATTGCCGGCAAGGCCAGTGTCACGGACCCCAATCTCAAAAATCCCTGGGGCATAACGTTCGGACCACAGACGCCCATCTGGGTTGCCGATAACGCCGTGGGCCGCTCCACGCTCTACCAGGGCACCGGGCAGATAGTCCCGGTAGTGGTGACTGTACCACCGCCGGCTGGACAGAGTGATCCCTCTGCTCCTACTGGCATCGCCTTCAACGACTCAAGCGATTTCGTGATCAGCAATGGCACAACTACCGTGTCCAGTCGCTTTATCTTCGCGACAGAAGACGGTACCATCGCTGGCTGGAGCCCCAATCTCAATTCGCCCAATGCTATCACCACTGTTGACAATTCAGCTAAGGGCGCCGTCTACAAGGGCCTGGCGAGCGGGGTCGACGCTGGCCACAACCAGTTGTACGCTACCAACTTCCACGCGGGCACCATTGACGTTTTTGATGCCCAGTTCCATTGGGTGAAATCCTTTACAGACCGCTTCTTGCCACGTGGCTACGCTCCCTTCGGTATCCGCAACATAAATGGTCTGCTCTTCGTCACCTTCGCCCTGCAAGATGCCGATAAGCAGGACGATGTCGAGGGTGCCGGCCATGGCTTTGTGGATATCTTCTCTACAGATGGCCACCTGCTCAAGCGTCTGATTTCGCATAGTGTGTTGAACTCGCCCTGGGGCCTGGCTATGGCACCGAATGGCTTTGGCCGGTTCAGCTCGACGCTGCTGGTCGGTAACTTTGGCGATGGGCGCATCAACGCCTTCAAACTCTCTAACGGCGCGTTCCAGGGCACGCTCAGGGACGAACATGGACATCCCCTGGTCAATGATGGCCTGTGGGGACTATCCTTCGGCAATGGCGTCAGTGGAGCAACTGACTCACTCTTTTTTACCGCCGGGCTGAACGATGAACAAAATGGCCTGTTCGGCTCCATAAATTTTGTAGCGTAAACAGGTACTTTCCCACCCTATAAACCTTGTCTCATCTGCTTCTCGCCCGTGGGAAATGTAGGGCCACCCCTTGTGGGTGGCCGGCCCGCTCCCTACCGACCCTCGTGCCATTCATCACCCCTCACGGGGAGGACCGGCTCTCTCCCTCTTGCTCACCCAAAATGTAGGGCCCTCCCTTGTGGAGGGCCTGCTTCCCACGTACCCCCTTCCATTGCTACCACCTCGCCAAACGCCTGACTGCGAATCAAGTCGGCGTAATAGCCATTCTGCTTGAGCAGTTGCTGGTGTGACCCTTGCTCGACAAGACAACCCTCGTGCATGACCAGAATCACGTCGGCATGGCGTACTGTGCTCAGACGGTGCGCGATGATAATCTGCGTGCAGCTCAGGCTCGCCAGGTTGTGTACGATCACCTGCTCCGTTATCGCGTCCAGTGAACTGGTAGCCTCGTCGAGCAGCAAAATGGACGGATTATGCGCCACGGCACGCGCGATGGCCAGCCGCTGGCGCTGCCCGCCTGAAAGCGTGTTGCCCTCTTCCGCAACGAATGTCTCGTAGCTCATGGGGAAGCCTTCAATGTCATCGTGCAGCCCTGCCACTTTCGCGGCCTGCATGATCCGCTCCATCTCCATGTCTGGATAATTGAAGGCGATGTTTTGCCGGATAGAGCCGCTGAAAATGTGCGCGTCCTGCATCACCACGCCGAACTGTGCCCGTACCGCGCGATAATCCAGGGTGCTCAGTGGAAGTCCATCATAAAAGATCTCCCCCTCAGTTGGTAGGTAAAGCCCCAGCAGTAGTTTGCCCAGCGTGCTTTTACCGGAACCTGTGTGACCCACGATGGCAACGCGCTGGCCCGGTCGAATAAATACGTTGATATCATGTAAAACTTGCTCTGATTGAAGATCATAGCGGAAACTCACGCCTCTCAGCAGAATTTCTCCCAGGAGCATCGGCGGCGATAGCACTTTACTCGTATCCTGCTCTCTCTCGGTTTCCAGTACATCAGAGATACGCACCAGGTGCGCCTGGATCGTCTGTAACTGCTGGCAGCTTCGCACAAAGGTAGAAAGCGGCAGCAGGCACGAGATGGCCAGCGTGTTGAGTGCCAGCATCTTTCCCACCGACATCTCTCCACGCATCACTTCCATGGTGCCCAGTATCAGCAGGAGCAGTGGCGCGATAGTATTCAGGGCCATCACAAGCGTTTCGATGCTCTCTCCCAGGTAGAGTAGCCGCACAGAGGTATTGAGCTGATTGCAGAAGAGATTCATCCAGCGGGCCATAGCCCGCTGCTCGGCCCCGGCTGCCTTGAGCGTCGTGATGCTGCTGATCACCTCCGTTTCGTAGCTCTGGCTTTTTGCTGCGGCGTCCAGCGAGCGCATGGTGTAGAAGCTCAATTGCCGGGTGGTGCAGAACAGTAACATGCTCTGGATGCCGGCTATGATCAATACCGGAATACTAAAAGTCAACGATTGCACCAGCAGGATGATCAGGTAAAAGATCATAAAACAGCCATCGAGCAGCGTTGAGATCAACTGGCTGCTGACCACGTTGCGAACGTCGGTATTGCTGTGCAGGCGCGCCAGGATATCACCAGTCGAGCGCTGCTGAAAGAAACGCATTGGGAGCGCCAGCAGGTGCCCAAAGAAATCGGGGATGAGTTGTAAATCAATGCGCGTTTGCAGGTAGATGAGCAGCAGCCCACGTAGCAGCATGGTCACCAGCTGGGCCAGGGG
>JAFMRP010000827.1 GCA_017354095.1 Ktedonobacteraceae bacterium | reverse complement strand
GGACATGGCGCTGCAGTGTATAGTCGACAGGGACACTTGTGCTGCCACGGCCCTCGCTGTAATAGGCAGCGAGGCGGGCGGCCTGCTCGATGGTGCTGTGTGGAACATCGCGCCCGGCGGCTTTGATGATGACATGCGCGCCAGCTACACCACGGGCGTGCAGCCAGACATCGTGCGCAACGGCCTGGCGGAAGGTAACCTCTTCATTCTGGCGACTGTTTTTGCCGATCAGGATCGTAAAGCCGTCGCTGCTCTGCATGTGCAAAGGAACGCCTCCCCCAGGTAATACCGGTTTACCCTGCTGTTTGCCTTTCCCTTTACCCTTCTTCGCAGCCTTGCGTGCTTTTTTATCCTGCAGGGCTTTGCCACGGATATAGCCGGCTTCCTGCACCTCGGCTTTGACCAGGGCCACCTCAGCGGGCGTCTCGGCCAGTACCAGATCAGTCAGCAGTTGTTCGAGCGTCGCCAGTTCGGCGGCATTCTGCTCGATCTGGCCCGGCACCAGTTCGGCGGCTCTGCGAAGCTTATGGTACCTGGTAAAGTTGCGGTTAGCATTACCGACTGCATCGAAGCGGGGATCGAGCGGGATAGTGATCATAGGGGAGTCGTCAACGAAGAAATTGGGCAGGGTAACGCTGGCTGGTCCCTGGCTCACCTCATGCTGATGCGCCAGCAGCAGCTCGCCATAGAGGCGATATTGCTGTGCCTCTTGCAGATTAGCCAGTTCCTGCTGCAAAAGATCGGCTTTGCGTTTGCAGCGATCGCGCTGCGTCTGCAGGACCTTACGAACGGGGGCACGTACATCTTCCAGGGCATCGCGCCACTCGGCGAGCGCGAAATATTCGTCCAATGTCTCGTTCATCGAGGGCATGGCACGTATATGCAGGTCATCCGAGCCGCTATATTGCTCAAGCGGGTAGGCAGCGAAAGCGACGGGCGAAGCGCCATCGCCCGCAGAGGATGTGCCGCGCTCCACCAGTTGGGGCTGCCAGTGATGCGAATCGTAGGCAGAGGTCAGGTCGCAGACATTCCAGGCCAGCTCCTCCCAGACAGCTTCGCTGGCCTCCTCTACTGGAGTCGTAGTATTCTCGGTCGTACGATAGACGGCCTCACGTGCCAGCAGCGGGCTGCAACCGAGCAGATTTTTTGTGAGCAGTTGCCAGAGTTCTGGTCGCGCGGGAGCGCGTTTGCGCGGTTTGTCTGGAATCACCTGGGGTTCGGCAGGCTCTTCAGCGGCGCAGATAGAGAGCTGCGAGGCGGTGACGGTCGTTGGCTCCAGGCGCGGCAGGGACCGGCCAACGACGGTACGCTGCTGAGGGGGCGGCGGCACATAGGCAACGCCGGCAGAGATGACGCGGTAGCGATTGACATCGGCTCCGACACGTTTCAGGCTGCCGAGAATCTGGTCCTGTTCGTCGCAAAAAATAATGTTGCTGACACGCCCCATGATCTCAATGATCAGGCGAAAGCGGATACGCTCTTCGCTATCGGGATCACGGCGATAGCCGGCGATGATCTCCAGTGCGCGCTCCCAGCGAGGCTGACCGATAGCTTCGATGCGAGCGCCCTCCAGATACTTGCGCAATAGCATGACGAAGGGAGGTGGCTCGCTGGCGATTTTTGGAGGCCGGCGCGCGGTGAGATGCGCCCGTGCCAGCTGCGGATGAGCGGAGAGATAGAGCCAGCGATTCTGACCGCTCTGTTCTGCTCTGGCCGGGACATAGCACTGGATGGCGATGGCATGCTCAGTCGGCTGAATGACGGTATCGATCCGAGCGCCGATGAGCCAGGCGCGCCATTCGCTGGCAATGGCTGCCAGGGTAATAGCGTCTACATACATACTGTATTCCCTGCGTACGTTTAGAATGATGGCGTTCTTTCCATCAATAGTATCATTCCGCCGCAAGAGGGGAAAGTCGCCAGGAAGACAGGAGAGTTAGCCACGAAATGCTAGTAACTTGCGTGTAATAAGGATAAGGAAAAGGCATTCTGAAGCAAGCCTGCAAGAGGGTGTATCGGATATGATATAATGAGCCTCAAAACTAGCATACCGGGAAAAAAGCATGCAATTGGAGAAACAACTGACATTGCCGCAGCGAGATGCCACATTACAACGTACACAGGGCCTACTATTCGTTCTTTCCGCGCCATCGGGAACCGGCAAGGATACGGTGATCAGAGCGCTAAAAGAGCAGGGGATGAATTTTCACGTCGTAGCCTCGGTCACGACGCGAGAGCCACGTCGCGGCGAAAGCGAGGGAAATCCTTATTATTTCGTCAGCCAGGAAGATTTTGATCGTATGGTTGCCAAGGATGAATTGCTCGAATACGCGAACGTGCATGGGAACTGGTATGGGCAGCCGCTCAACCAGATTCGCGAGCATCTGAACGTGGGAGAGGATGTCCTGTTGAAGATTGATGTGCAGGGAGCGGCGACGGTACGCAAGGGAGTGCCGGGGGCTATCTTTATCTTCCTGATACCGGGCTCAGTCGAGGAATTGATCGAGCGGTTGACCAATCGAAAGACAGAGACCGAGGAGCAGCGCCAGCGCCGCCTGCAAGATGCGCGGAACGAGCTGGCGCAAAGTGTATATTACGACTATATCATCGAGAACCGGCAGGGAGAGCTTGATGCCGCGGTGGAGCGGCTGCGCGCGATAATGCTGGCGGAGCACTGCCGCACCAAGCCGCGTTATGTGGAGATGTAGAGGTGTTATGGATGCCGTACACGCCATTCCCAGCTGAGGGCATCCCCCTCAATAAGATCATCCAGCCCCAGCCGCTGCAGCATGTGTTGGATCTCCCAGCGATGCACGGTGGTATGTGTCAGCACATGCAGCAGGGTTCCGCCAAAGGTTTTGGGTACAGGAGGCGTGTCCAGCACATCCATATAGGTATCATCCAAGCGACCCTCCGCAACCAGCATGCGAGCACAATCGGTAAAGTCTGCCATGGCAATATCGAATCGCTGCAGGTAGTCGTCGACCGTTTCTGCTAATGGAGGGAGATCGCGCACAGGGCGCTCTCGCATCAAATCAGTCCAGGCCTCAAGGTTACCAATAATGTGAGCGAGTGTGGCATGTATCGTGCCCTGACCAATGTCGAATCGCTGGTACAGTTGAGATGGGGAAACTTCGCGACATCGACTAATGAAGTATCGTAGCGTCCATGCTTCATAACCAAGGTAGCGTGCAAGGATATCCATCATCACGGCCTTTCAAAGTCACTAATGCCTCTTTATCGCGTTGTTGACGTCCCAGCGGGCATCAAGTGGCGGCTCCGGTAGCCGCAGGGGCAGGGCGGCTGATGATGAGACCGACGATATCGACGAGCAGGGCGACAACGGCCAGTATAATAAAAAGCAGCGGCGTGGGCAGAGCGATCCCCAGAAGGGTATCCAGGGC
>JAFMRP010000142.1 GCA_017354095.1 Ktedonobacteraceae bacterium | reverse complement strand
ATTTTTCGTGGGGGGGCGCCGTCCTCTGCTACGATATGCTGTGCCATGATTTCTGGTATACTCCTTGTATAGGGGACAACTTTTCACGTTGTAAAACGTAAGATTTTTTGTAGCTATATGGGCCACCTACTCCTACCATGGGCTATGCATCCCACTGTGACGTTAACTGGAATATATGGACGAAAGGTATATCTGTAGATGACGACAGCCTCCCCGTCAAAGGCAAGCCATTTTCTCCAGCCAACACGGCAGCAGGCACTTTTCGCTTTTATTGTGCTACTCACCATCAACATTTTAAATTATATGGATCGCACCATCCTGCCGGCAGTGCTATCCAGCCTCAATCAAGACTTCCATTTGGATGATACCCAATCTGGATTGCTCGGCTCCTCATTTCTCATCATTTATGGTATCGCGACGCTGCCACTAGGCATCTGGGCAGATAGAAGCGTGCGTAAAAACATTGTTGGTCTCTGTGTGGGGCTGTGGAGCGTTGCCACATCTCTGGCTGGCTTTACCCAGAACTTTATACAACTTTTCATTACGCGCGCCTTTCTGGGCGTTGGAGAAGCTGGATACGCCCCGGCATCGCTTTCCATGATCGGAGACTTTTTCCCCAAGGGGCAGCGGGGACGTATTCTCTCTCTCTGGTCAGTGAGCAACCTCTTCGGTACCGCGCTGGGCCTGGCCGTCGGTGGAGTGGTCGCACACTACCTCAACTGGCGCTGGGCATTTTATATCGTCGGCATACCAGGACTGATCATGGCTTTTCTGATCTGGCGCGCGCACGAGCCACAACGCGGCGCCTTTGATCGCGAGGGAGGTGGGGATGATAGCGCCGCTACGGTCGGACATGGAAGCCTGCTTAGCAAAGATTTCCTGGTTCAGGTCGGCCAGATCTTCCGCATCCCGACATACTGGATATTACTGGCAGCATTCATCTTCAGCTTCTTCATCGTAGGGGCCGCACAATTCTGGATTCCCAACTACTTTGAACGTGCTTTCCATCTCGATTCGGGCCAGGCTGGTCCCCTCGCGGGCGGCGTGCTAGCAGGCGGTGCCCTGGTTGGAACGCTGATCGGCGGTTGGCTGGCGGATATGCTACAGAAGCGCGTACCCCAGGGACGTATGCTCATCTCTACCCTGGCGTTCCTGGTCGGTGCTCCGCTTACCGCGCTGGCGTTGGCAATGCAAGAGTTGATACCCTTCATCTGTGTGTTCATTGTGGCCATCATCTGTCTGAGCATGTGCCTGGGACCGATCAATGCCATTCTGCAGGACATCATTGCCCCCGGCCTGCGTGCGACAGGTGTTGGGCTTGCGCTGTTGCTGGCACATTTGCTTGGCGACGCCTCCTCACCTACCATCATCGGTGCCATCTCGAATAGTACCTCGCTGGGTTTCGCGCTGCTGATAACCGCGCCGACCTGCCTGCTGCTGGCCGGTCTGATCTGTCTCATCGGGCTAAAAACGGTGGCACGCGACATGGCGAGAATGCAGGAGAGTCTTCAGCGGAGCCCGGAGTAAGGGTATCAAAAGAAAACCGCCTATCAACGTGATAGGCGGTTTTTCACGGGAGCGGGTTGCGGGGGTCGAACCCGCGATCTCAACTTTGGGAAAGTTGCATGTTGCCACTACACCAAACCCGCGAACAATCATTTATAACAGTGCCCATTATAAAGCATCCACCCACAGAAGTCAAGCATTTTTCACGAAAAATTCAGAACCTCCTCCAAAGTCATTGACTTCTCCGTCTTTTACCCAATCTCGACAATCTTGTAGCCTGTATGGTAAGATGGGGGCTGTTATTCTAAATCGTTACGGCGGGAGATCCTATGCGCACCTTGCTGGTGGCTACCACAAATCGTCATAAGTTAGAAGAATTACAGGCCATTCTGACCGACCTACCCTATACATTACTCTCACTGCATGACATGCAACTGGATTTTGAGGTGGAGGAGACAGGCCAAACGTTTCGTGAGAATGCCGAACTGAAGGCTCTGACCTATGCTCAGGCTTCAGGACTACTGACGCTCGCGGAAGATTCTGGTTTAGAGGTCGATGCGTTGGGTGGCGAGCCTGGCGTCTATTCAAAGCGTTTTGCTGGAGAAGAAACCCCATACGAAGAGCGCTTTCGTATTATTTTTGAGCGGCTCAAGAATGTGCCACCGGAGCAACGCACCGCGCGCTTCCGCTGTGTCATCACCATTGCAGAACCCTCCGGTTACCACCAGAGCGTCGAAGGCACTATCGAAGGCCAGATCACTACCGAATCGCGTGGATGCAATGGTTTCGGCTATGATCCGATTTTCCTGCTGCCTGAGATAGGCAAGACAACCGCTGAATTGCCCTCCACGCAGAAAAACCAGATCAGCCATCGCGCTCGCGCCGCGCACCTGGCTCGTACAGTACTTGAAAGCTGGCCACGTTCGTAGGAAATATATCCACAGCGAGAGAGTTGAGGAACAGATAATTTATGGCGAAGAAAGCTGCCATCCGTGTCGCTCTGGATCTGGAGACTACTGGCTTACATGCAGAACAAGACACTATTCTTGAGATTGCAGCTATCAAATTTCAAGGCAGTGAAATTATTGATACGCTTGAAACCTTTGTGGCCTCCAATCGTTCTATTCCCTACCGTGTGCAACGCTTGACCGGCATTAAACCCGAGCACCTGATTGGCGCACCCTCACTCACTTCGCTCATACCCAGGCTACAGGCATTTTTGGGCGATTTTCCCATTGTTGGACATAGCATCCCCTTCGATGTGAGCTTCCTGCGCCGCTGGAATCTGGCACGTACCAACCCTCTCATTGATACGTTTGAACTGGCGACTGTGCTACTTCCCTCGCTCTCCAGCTATAATCTTGGCCAGGTGGCCGCATCTCTAGGTATTGAAGTGCCACACGACCGGCACCGCGCAATGGTCGATACTGTGCTGGCAATGCGAGTATTTCTGGCGTTACACCAGCGCCTGCAGTCTGTCGATATCTCGCTGCTGAAAGATCTCGCTCATCTCGATGCCCCTCGCACATGGCCACTACTGCATTTCTTTCGCCAGGAGCTGCGCGAACGGCAGAGTAACGATGGCATCCGTGGCTCGCTTGAGCGTGGCAGCCTGGGAGATCGCTTCGCCGCCCAGCTCGGTATGGACCCACGCGTGCTTTCCTTCGCCATTGCCCAACCATCAGAAGCCCCACAAGATGAAGCAGTGTCCATTCAGCGGTCAGGGGACGAGCCCCGCTCGGCGCGGACTGGAGCAGAGATCATAGCAGAGCAGGCTGGAGAGGCACAACTGCACGGATATGAAGAAGCGCACAACGCAGTGAAGGAAGCGCTCACATCGCGCGAGCCACTGGTGGTAGAGATGACAGTGGGCGGCAATGGCTATGCACCAACCCTGCTGCCCGCATTACAATGGGTCACGGAGACGCCTGCAGGAGAAGAGCCGCGCCGCCTGGTCATTGCCTGTTCCGGACAGCAGAACGCGCGCAGGCTCATCGAACAGACACTTCCTAATCTGCAGAGACGACTCAAAACACAACTACCAGTTGCCTACCTCGCTGAACATGGGGGCTATCTCTGCGTACATCGCTGGTTTGGTGCAGCCCTGCGTCGCACCAGCGGCGAACTGACGGCTGAACAGGCACGTGGACTGGCCAAGCTGGGTTTATGGGCGCAGCAGACGCAAACCGGCGAGCGCAGCGAATTGACGCTGCTGCCTCAGGAGATCGCTGCCTGGAAACGTATTTCTTCGGGCGTTGAGCGCATACCCTCCACCGACACTCGCGCTGGAACAAGTTACCAGCACTGCATGTACAAGCGTAAGGGCTATTGCTTCGTCAGTCATGCAGAGGAACGTGTCAAAGCAGCGCGCATTGTTGTAACGACACATACTGGCCTGTTCGATGATCTGACACATACGCCTTCCCTCCTTTCCGCAGTACCCCATCGTGTCATACTAGATGCGGATCTGCTAGAAGAAGAGCATGCACGCTGGAGCAGCGCTGAGCTGAACCAGGTACACCTCAGCGAACTGCTCAACACTATTGGCACCGAGCTGCCAGATGGCCGCTATCAAGGCCTGCTGGCGCTTGCTGCTCCCGCGTTGCGAGAGAAGGGGCCGGGTGGCCTTTCACGCGCGCACACCATTCCTAAATCAGAGCTTGACTCACGCGTGCTAAACTGGTTCCAGATGCTGCGTCAGGGTCGGGGGGCCGTTGAGAAGCTCTTTACCTCACTCGCTCAAATGATCGAGGAGTCCGCGCATGAAGGGCGAGATAAAACTTCTGGCCGGGCTGGAGGGCGAAATACTGAGCGACCGGATCAGCCTTTGCGCCTGACATCGCAATTGCGCAACCTGAGCTCGTGGCAGGAGGCAGAGCAAGCCTGGCAGCAGACTTCCCAACGCCTCCAGACCATAATCGATATGTTACACACTGCGGAGAAAACGATCCTGACCGCAGGACGCAATCGCAACCGGATCGACCCTGGCAGTGGAGAGGATCGTTCGGTGGCCACTGAACTGGCGGCTGTGGCTCAGGAGCTGCTTGAGCAGAAACAGCTGGGACAAAAGGCATTCTCCCTCGCTGACAACGAGAGCGTCTACTGGCTGCGTGTGCCCCAGGTGATGCAACCTTCTCAACATGGACACCAGCGTCATACCGAGCCTTCTGGTGAAGCCTCACCCGTCCTGTATACGCAACAGGTACAGGCTTCGTTACTCCTGCAGCGCCTGTTGCTCACAGAAAAGAGCAGCACCATTTTCGCGGGCAGCGCGCTGGCTGTAGATGGTTCGTTCAGCTTCACGCGCAGGCGCTTCGGTCTGGAGAACGAAGAGTGGCAGGCACTCGCCGTGGCAACGGATCGACCTGCACAAACGCTGCTGTTTATTCCCGAGGATGTACCTGAGCCGAACGTTCCGCAGTACCAGCGCCACCTGGATGAGTCCTTGATCCAGCTTGCAACAGCGCTGGAGGGTAGGATGGTGGCGCTCTATACTTCGCATGCTTCGTTGCGCAGCTCTTATGCGGCGATCAAGCCGCTGCTGGAGACGCGTGGCATTCTGGTGCTGGGTCAAGGCATTGATGGCTCGCCACGCCAGCTCTGGCAGATCTTCCAGCAGCAGGATCGTGTTGTGCTACTAGGGGCTGGCAGCTTCTGGGATGGAATTGAGGATATCGATGGTTCTCCCACCTGCCTGGTTGTGACGCGCCTGCCTATGCCTGTGTTGAACGATCCACCTATCGCGGCGCGCGCGGAACATTATTCGGATCAACTTAACAATCTCACCGTGCCGATGGCCGCACTCCGCATGCGGCGCGCACTTAACCGCCTGCTCTGGAGCGATGCACGGCGTAACGCATTGGTGCTTTTTGATCGCCGCGTCATATCGAAAGCATATGGCGCCACGATCATGCACAGCCTTCCACATTGCTCACAGCGCCAGGGCACTGCTTCACACATGCCCGAAACGATCCTGGACTGGCTCACCGCCAGCGGTTCGTGGGAGTAGCCTGTCAAGATTCTGGTTGTGCATCACTCCCCAATTGTTCCAGGAGCTGGCGAGCTTCGACTTCGTTCCTTGCAAGAGAGATACGCAGAATAAACTGGCTAAGCTGCTCGACATTCGCGGTATGCTCTATCAGTAACGATGTCGGTTCCAGGTAATAGACGCGGGATGTACTGGTCCCGATTGATTTGCACAAGGGCAGGTTGGTGTGGTAGTAGTACATCCGTAGTAGTATGTTCTATGAGGGTTATGCGGAAAACGTCGCATAGAAAGCCAGGTTTATATATCATATGTCATTGAAAACGCACGTTGAAGAGCAGCGCAAGCTGCGTGTTGTATATGGCGCCTGCCCCCATGACTGTCCCGATACCTGTGCGTTGGAGACGCATGTTGATGAAAAGGGACGCGCTATCAGTGTCCGTGGCCGCGCGGACCATCCTGTGACGCGTGGATGGCTCTGCGCCAAGGTTAATCGCTATCTGGAGCGCGTCTATCACCCTGACCGGCTCCTCTATCCCTTGCGGCGCGTTGGTCCGAAAGGCAGCGGACGCTTTGAGCGCATAAGCTGGCAAGAGGCTCTGGTGGAGATTGCTGGCCGCTGGCAAGAGATTATCGCGCGGCATGGAGCGCAGACTATTCTGCCTTATAGCTACGCAGGCACACTGGGGCTGGTGCAAGGAGCAGTGGCAGACGCACGCTTCTGGAATCGCCTGGGTGCGTGTGGCCTGGAACGTGCTATCTGCGGCCATGCTGCTGAGGAGGCGGTATTGCTCACTATTGGAGGCCGCCTGGCTCCACCACCGGAGACGCTGCTACAAAGCAAACTGGTACTGATCTGGGGCAGCAATCCAGCCAGTACCGCGCCACATATCATGCCATTCCTGAGGCAGGCGCAACGCAATGGCACACGAGTGATCGTCATCGATCCTATCCGTACCTTGACGGCGCGCTCGGCTGATCAGCATATCCAGCCTTTCCCTGGCACCGATGCGGCGCTTGCGCTTTCTATGATGTTTGTGATGGTGCGCGAGGGGTTGCACAGACAGGGTTGGATCGACCAGCATACGCTGGGTTGGGAGCATTTGCTGGAACGCATCCAGGGCTTTTCTCCCGAGAGAGCCTCGCGTATTACCGGCCTGGCAGTTGAAACTATTGAAGACCTGGCACGTTCCTATGCCACCAGTGAGCCGGCGCTGCTCAGGATCAGCGATGGTATCAACCGCCACACGAATGGTGGTCAGACGGTACGCACGCTGGCCTGTCTGCCCGCTGTGATCGGCCAGTATGGTCGACCGGGTGGTGGCCTGATGTATAGTACCAGTGACTGGCTGCGCTGGGACAAAGAGGCTGTGGGACACCGGCAAGATTGCCAGCCAACGCCGCGCACAATCAATATGAACCGCCTGGGGGCCGTGTTGACAGGCGAGGCTGATCCGCCAATCTATTCGCTCTACGTCTACAATGCCAATCCAGTGGCTTCTTCACCAAACGCGAGCAAGATCGTTGAGGGGCTAGAGCGTGAGGATCTCTTTACCGTCGTCCACGAGCTTTTCGAGACGGATACCGCTCGCTATGCTGACATTGTGCTGCCCGCTACCAGCCAGCTTGAGCAGATGGACCTGCATAAGCCTTATGGACACCTTTCATTACAGATGAATATGCCGGCCATTGCGCCGCAGGGTGAAGCGCGCTCCAACTGGGATGTTATGCGCGCGCTGGCAGCCGAGATGGGCTTTGACGAGCCGTGGCTGCGCGATGATGCCGAAGCGGTGATGCGAGAAGTGCTGGCAGCGACAGCTGTTCATAGTCCACTGGTTAAAGATCTGACGCTTGAGCGCTTGAAGGAAGAGGGCACGTTCCCACTATCGGTTCCAGCCGAGGAACGTGTGCCATTCGCTGACGGTATTTTTCGCACTCCTTCGGGCAAGGTGGAGTTCTATTCTGAGCGAGCTGCCGAAAAGGGATACGATCCTGTTCCGGGCTGGGAGATTGAGGCCGAGACGACGCTGCGCAAGGAGGAAGGGCCGGCCACGGAGGCCCTTGATGAGCCGCTGCCGCTGCTCTGTCCCGCGGCACATCATTTCGTCAGTTCGTCATTCGGCAATATTGAGCGCTTGAAAGGGAAGGAGCGCGTGCCAACGCTGAGCATTCATCCGCTTGATGCAGAAACGCGCGGTATTCGCAGCGGGCAGCTTGTGCGTGTCAGCAATGAGCGCGGCTGGTGTCGCCTGGTGGCCCAGGTGACAGAAGATGTGCGCCCTGGCATGCTTGCAACAACTACCGTCTGGTGGCCAAAATTTAGCCCGGACGGACGCAATATCAACTGGACAACTTCTGACCGGCTGGCCGATTTTAACGGCGGCAGTACTTTCTATACCAACCTGGTCAAAGTCATGCCGGACGACCGCTAAAAACCCATATGCAAAAGGGCTGAGGGGATACCTCAGCCCTTTTGCTCACGCGCAAATATTGGCCAGATGCATTTGACGGCTGTTGGGTGCTATGGTAGCATAGCACTGGACAGCGTTGAGTGTCTGCAAGCAAGAGGGAGAGCAATTATTATGAATCTTTATGAACAACTGCTCACGGTGCGTGATCGCCTGGAACAGATTGGGGCCAATGATGCCAGCATGGACCTGGTCGAAAAGCTGCTGAAAAAAGCGGAGCCAGCCAGGTATGATAGAACGAACGTCTCGCAGATTCAGGTTCTGCGTCATATGTTGAGCCTGCGCGAAGTCAATGACAATGACTATGTCTATAATGATTTGCAGGAGTTAATCGGCGAGCGCGACAAATCCGAGATCATAGCGCGCGAAGATTCCGCGCCCGCCGCATATGTAGATACGAACCGGCGCCCCAAGCCAAAATCGTTCTACAAAGCTCAGAAGGAGAAGGCGAAGAAGAAGGAGTAGCCTGAGCTTCCTGTGTGCCAGCATGAAGTGGCCAGCATGTCGCAGGATGCATTAATGCGATGCTGGCCCTTCAATTTGTTTCTGCTGTGAATCTGGCCCATTGAGCTGCAACTGCTGCTTCATGGCCTGAAGCTGCGCCTCAATGTTCTGCTCCGCCGAGATCTGCTGCAGTTCGCGTTCCAGTGTGTCTCCTCCTGTACCCAGCATTCCCTGTTCGCCGAGTGTTCCCTGTTCGATGAGCGCCTCCATGGCATTGGCGCGGGCCTGCATGGAGAGCACTTTATCCTGCGCCCGCTGCATGGCCAGGTTCATCTCGGTCAGCTCTTCTGAGATGCCGGTGACGGTTTCGCTGATTTTTACCTGCGCCTGCGCCGCGCTGTACTGCGCTTTGACCATCTCTTTTTGTGTGCGGAAGGCTTCGACTCGCGCGGAGACGTTGCGCTCCATCTGGATCAGTTTCTCT
>JAFMRP010000007.1 GCA_017354095.1 Ktedonobacteraceae bacterium | reverse complement strand
TATTACAGGAAATTTAATTTTTCATGCATCTCGATCTGAAGGGATAGTACATATTGATGATTATGAAGTAGAAATAGAGGTTAACCAGGAAGAAACGCTTGAATTCATACGTTTATTACGAAGTGTTCCTGAGATGGAATTAGAGTCGATTCCCTCTCTTCCGATTCGATCTAAGATTTCTATGCACGAGGTTACGTTACAGATCCAAAGTACTTTCGAGTTCATGGGTGATATGTTACTTGCTTGCAATCAAGCGAGGAAGCAGGGGAGTTTAAGAGATATAGAAATGATGCTAAAACTCATTCAACGTCTACTGATAGGGTATAAGGTCGTGTATTCTGAGCCGCAGCAGTCCTATGTTCTTGTTCCTCTTGCCCAGGGAAAGATAAAAGGAGTGCCAAAGCCTGGCCTGTGTAGCCGCGCAAATCCCAGGTTCGTTTGAGCCCGACGGCTTGTAGAAACAGGAGTGTGAGCAACAAGCAACGCGAGGTTGCAGGTCGGGTTCGGGCGGCACGCAGCGACGGAGAAGCCGTAGAGAGGTTCGGGATGAGAGCCCGCTCCAGGGAGAAAAGCAGTTTCGTTTCGTATGCAGCAGCAAGCAAGAGCAGGTAGCCTACTCCTTCTTGCCATTCTGGCTCTGACAAAGAAGCCCCTGCTTCCGTTTTTTTTCTCGTAGTGATCGCCTGGAAGGATTGCTCACGCCAAGCGTGACCCGGACACGGTTAATCTGGCTCACACTTACCTGGAGATCAAAACGCTCCCGCAGAGCAACTTGAAGGGTTGGACTCGGCGTGCAGGGAGCCTCTCGACAGCAGGCTTCGAGAAAGACGCGTGCCTCTCCACGTAATTTGATGGGGTGACCATGCCGTCCATCCTGTAACGCAGTGTTGCCCCTAGTACGAACTGCACGAAGTAAGCGGTACGCCATGGCCCGCTTCACTGGCACAGGTGCTTCTGCGCTCACTTCCCGAAAGGTGCGGCCCTCTAACATAGCGGCGATCAATTGCTCACGGGCAGGCTTTCGTTCGTTTCTCTCCAGCACCATCAATTCGCGTTTCTCCTCCATATGATGAGCTCCTCTGCCTGCTTCTCCTATTCCCCCTGATTTACTGATCAGCGAACTCAACCTGTACCGGTAGATGATCGCTCGCCGAGGCCGTCAGTTCGTTGCTAATGACTTCGCAGGAGTGTAAAGATTGAGCGAGCCTCTGTGAGGCGAAACAGTAATCGATCCGCATCGAGGGTTCCCTCCTGGCGTCGCTGGTGTAGCCCGCTTGCGTAGGATGCAGCACACGGTAGCAATCCACCAGTCCGGCCTCCTGGAGTCGCGCAATCGCCAGACGCTTTCCCTGCTCTATGAACTGTCGGTGAGCGTACTCTACCGAATCGATAGGGAAGGAACCGATCGGATCATCAGGAGCAAAGGCATTCAGATCGCCGACCAGCAGAAGAGGTTCTCCCTGTATTGGTTGTATTTCCAAGAGAATAGCCTCGACTTCGCGCAGACGACATTCTTCATATTCATCAGGATAGCGCGCTTGCAGGTGCGTCGTGTAAAGATGGAGGGGTGAGCCATTCCATTCCACTTCCAGACTCAGCAAGGTTTTCTGCATAGTAAATTCCGTCAGCGGGCCCTGGAAAAGGAATGGAAGCTGATACTTGCGAACCCCCGAGACAGGCAAGCGACTGAGCCAGGCCACACGGAAGATATTGTCGGACACGCCAAAAATCAGTTGCATATTCAGCGTAGCGGCTAATTGCTCGACCAGGCTGCGCTCATTGGCTTCTTGAAGGGCTATCAGATCAGGATTCTGGTCACGCAAGATCTGCGCAATCAATGAAATCCTTTCCAGCCCTCCATAAAAGATGTTGTAGGTGATTATTCTCATCCCATCCACACTCCTTTCGGTCCAGGCATTTTCCCTTGCCTTCCAATACAACGTTTCTTGCCGCTTTCCTGCCTTTCTCTTTCACAATCTAACATATTGTAGAGTCTACGTCTAGATGCACTTCTCATTTCTGGAGTGAAACCCTGCCGTGTATGCTTGAATAATGGGGTCCCAACATTTTTACCCCCCAAAATCCCCGCTAAGGATCTGGAGGAGTGATTCTGGCTTGTTTTCTCCCCGCTAAGCTTCGGCTGGGGAACGGCTTGCTTTACTTTTGCTTCTCTGGGTTGACGACATATTTATAGAAGGTAGCCCGGCTCTTGAAGCCGGTGAGGGCCATAATCTCAGCGATGCTGTCCTGCCGGGCAGCGTAAAGTTCTTTCGCGCGATCCATCTGCTCCGGGCGCATCGTCTCGGTGGCTTTGCGCCGACCTCCGGTGCGTCCACGGGCGCGGGCGGCGTCTAGCCCAGCCAGAGTACGCTCGCGGATGACGTCCCTCTCGAACTCGGCCAGGGCAGCCATCAGATGGAACATCAACTTCCCAGTGGGAGTAGACGTGTCTATGTTTTCCTTGAGGCTCTTCAACTCAATGCCACGCTGTTCCAGGGTTTGCACTGTCTCAATCAAATCTTTGAGCGAGCGTCCGAGCCGGTCGAGCCGCCACACGACAACCACATCCCCAGCTCGTGCCACATCGAGCATGCGCAAGAATTCAGGGCGGTCAAAGCGCTTGCCGCTCATTTTGTCGGTAAAGGTCCGTGCGCACTGCTCTTGTCGCATCGCATCTTCCTGGAGCGCAGTGGTTTGTTTATCTCGGCTCACGCGAATATAGCCCAGTTTCATGTGATCGTCATCTCCTTGCCTTATATTGTTGATCTTATCGTACAATAACTCATCGTGAAAGGCAAGAAAATGAATGTTGATTTGCAGATGGCGAAATGAACTTCCTGCTCAGTTTAATTGGAAGAACAGTTGAGCACGAAAACGGACACCGCCGGACCGACTCTTGTAGAGTTCAACAAACGGTCATTTAAAAGACAAGTATCTTTTCGTCTCATATGAAGAAGCCAGAGAAACCAAAGGAGAAGAAGAGGAGGAGAAACAGGCGCGCTGCCAGAGCAATACCATTTCCAGATGGCTTCACCTGTTCAAAAGAGCCACAGCTCTGTTTTTGAACAGGTGAAAATTGACACCTCTTTTTTCGCTTTTTCTCTGGAGAAAGGAGCTAGTGCTACCAATTCCATGTGAGTCTGGCCATTTCACTGGCGCACGTGTCACTTGGTTTGATCATGCTGTTGCACCATAATGACGACATCTCCCTTTTTGTGCCCCTGGTCCACATACCGGTGAGCCTCGACGATCTGCTCCAAGGGATAGCGTCGATCAATGACTGGTTTGATCTTGCCCGCTTCCACGAGTTCTTTCAGAAGGATGAGATTCTCCGTCGTTGGGGTTGCTTCCCCTCCGATGAGAGTCTTGCTGCTGGTCATCCCCGCCCAGAGCATGCGCAGACTCAGTGCCGGCGCAGCGACCGATTGCAGATAGACTCCTTCTTGCTTGAGCACTTTCAGACAGTCTGGAAAGGACGTCTTGCCGACCGCGTCAAAAAGCAGATCATAGGTCTCACCGCTGCGGGTCCAATCCTCTCTGGTGTAATCGATGACCTGATCGGCTCCCAAAGCTTTCACCAACGCGACATTGCTCGTACTGCACACTCCGGTCACGCGAGCCCCAAAGTGCCTGGCAAGCTGGACAGCCCACGTCCCGACGCTGCCAGAAGCGCCATAGATCAGCACGTGTTGTCCGGCTTCGATCTTGCCTTGTTTGAGGAAATGCAAGGCGGTGATGCCCCCAAACGGAATGGCGGCGGCCTCCTCATAGGTGATGGTTGATGGTTTGAGTGCGATCGCGCTGTTTTCTGGCAAACAGGTGTACTCGGCATACGTCCTGAATTTGACAATATCATAGGCAAAGACCTGATCCCCACGTTGAAAGCGTGTGACCTCTTTGCCTACCGCTTCCACTTCTCCGGCTGCGACCATCCCCAGGATCGCTTTTCTGGGTTTGCTCAGGCCAAAAATGAGATGAGCAGGGAGCCAGAAAGAGAGAGGAACGGTGGCGCTTCGCAGTCTGATGTCCCCTGCCGTGACGGTGGTCGCAGAGACTTTCACTAAGATTTCATGGTCCCTGGGGACAGGTTTGGCAACCTCTTTGAGTTGAAGAACCTCGGGTGGTCCGTATTTGGTACAGATGATGGCTTTCATGTGAGAATCTCCTTATCTTTCAAGTAGAGGGTTGTGGGTAGTGCAAGGGGATGTGCCCCGTTGAACTCCGCTGAGAAATGAGTGACGCTTTGTACGCTTCCTGCGGATGAGCCATTCGGCCACGGCAAGATTGATGACCCAACTGGCACCCATCAGCAGGTCTTTGTACGGTTCACGCTCTGTGCCGAAGATCAGCACCCAGAGCAGAGCGGTCAGCGCTTGTGTGCCCGCGCCCTGGCCCAATGGCGTAGCCACGCATGATCCAGGCACGGTGTCGGGCAACGTTGCGCCGCAGGATGGCAACCAGGCCTAGGACCAGCGACAGGACCATGGCCGAGCCGAAGAGCATGCGGAAGCCATAGAGCAGCATGCTCTGGGACTGGAGAGAGAAGAGGGAGAACTAGGCCATCCACAGCCCTGAAAGTCCGGCAGTCAGGCCACACAGGACCACCAGCCGCCCGGCGAGACGGAAAGCTTCGGCGCACGCCAGGGGCGAACTGGAAGGCGCCCAGCAGGCAGAACGGGAGGGCGCTCACGATGTGGAGCACGATCGGCAGAGGCAGAGCCCGGAACTGGGTATCATCCGGCGTGAGCGCTGCGCCGGTGGCGAACCCGACCAGGCCGAACACTCCTCCCAGGGCCGGGATCGCGGTGAGCAGGATCAGCCCGACTGGCACCAGCCAATCGGCCCTGGTTATGGCGCGCTTCCGCGACCTTTGAGGAACGGAAGCCCTGGACTGCTTTGTCGTGATCAACTCGATCTGCTTGTTCATGGTCTTATTCCTTCCCTTGCTTCGGAACTCTTGAAGCGTTCCGTCATCGGCAATACCGTCAGACCCTCAAAACACTGTTCGTACCCGCCACTAGTCCCGGAGCGTATTGGCCCATTTTTCCGCATAATCGCCGATGATGGGTAGCTTGTAGTATCTGCCGCGAGCAGCTTTGACCATCAAAACAATCCAGCAGATGAAGGTGACGAACCCCAGTCCGGAACCGAGAGAGCCAAGGAAGGGGATGTGAGTGAACACGGTCGTCACCAAACTCATCGCACCGAAGAAGATGAGGGACTGCATCGCGTGGAAGCGTATAAAGCCATTCCCCCTCCCCAGCAGGAGGAAGAGCAGGCCGGTGACCCAGCCGCCAAGGTAGCTCAGCCAGCCGCTTGCAGGTGGCGCAAGGTATTGCGGCCGATCACTCTCATACGGCTTCGAGCTATGAAGCTTCTCTTGCTGATGATACTCATAATAGTGCTGAGGTCCAGAGAGCTGCTCTTGCTGCTGGTATCCTCTCTCAGAAGGCGAGTGATAGCCCTCTGGAGAGCTTGCCTGGAAGTCGTTAGGAGTCTCAAGCGGCTGCGCTATGGCCGCTCCTCTATATCCACCATAGAGAGGGTTTACTTCGTGTGAAGAGTTTTCCATGAGTATGTTCTCTCCTCGTCCTTTCATGATAATCTACAGGTATTTTTGAAACTGCATGATGGGGTATTAGGCCGTTAGAGCTCTCGCAACACTTTTTGCGTCATCCCGAAGAACATCACCGCCGCCAGCACAAGCCCCGCGAACGGGAAGAGGACCGCTGGACCGAAATGGTTCGCGAGTACACCAGCCAGGGCAGTCGAGACAGGATAGAGCCCTGATGAACTGAACATCAACAAGCCCATGACGCGCCCCATCAGATGGCCCGGAATGTTCATTTGGACCGCAGTGAAGAACAGAACGGCGAAGCCACTGGCGGCGATGCCGCCAATCAACATGCAGACTACGGCTCCGGGCATCCCCCCAACCGGGAGCAGCGCAAACATGGCGGCCATAATCACCCACCCCAGGAGGATCATCAGTCCTTTGTGTTGGAATTTGCCCACCATGCCAGCGAGGATGGACCCGATGAGCGCGCCCGTGCCCCAACCCACCAGGATGAAACCATACCCGCTTGCGCTCCCATGCATGGGACCCTTGACCAGCACGGGCAGCGCCACCTCGATCACTCCGCCTGTCACCAGGCTGCTCACGATGAACATGAGCAGGGTGATCTGAATCAAGCGTGAGGTGCCCAGATACCCCCAGAAACTGATTTGTGTCCCCGCTTCCTGCGCGGCTTCCAGTGGATGGTCCTGGCTTGCTGGTGTCTGGTTTCCATCATGGGTAGCGTGTGTTGTCCCCCGCATCAGCGCGAGCGAGCCCGCCGAGACGAGAAAGGTTGCAGCGTCGAGAGCCAGAGCCACTGCCGAAGAGAGCCCGGCGACGATCACGCCAGCAACCGATGAACCAATCAAGTTCGCGCCCTGCTGTGATGCCATCATCAGTCCATTGCCAGCTTGTAGATCGTCTTTGCCCAGGGTATCTGGTACCATGGCGATGGAAGCGGGGGTGAATGCGCCTCCCAGGGCACCCAGCGGCACTGCGATCGCGCAGAGCTGCCAGAGCAGCGGATGACCACCAAAGGCCAGCGCCGCCAAGACTCCCACGAGCAGCAGGCGCAGCGTATCAGCAAGCAACATGAGCCGCCGTGGGCGTAGGCGATCCGAGAGCCAGCCGCCCGCCAGCATGCACAACGCACGAGGAATACCGTAAGCGGCCAGCACCATGCCCAGTGCCTCGGCGTTGCCGCCCGTGGTCAGGATCAGCCACGGCAGCGCCACCATGTAGAGCGCATCACCGAAGGTCGAGATGGTCTGACCACCCAAGAGCAACGGAAAATTGCGCACGTTGAAGAGCCGCAACATCCCTCCGGCAGCCGGTTTGGCCCTGTCTGGCTGCGTTGCACCGTCTCGCGCGCTCAGTCCCATCGAACCAGTTGGTGCGTTCATTTCGCCTGTCTGCTTCCATGTTTCCGGCTGACTTCCTGGTGTTAATTCCTCTGGATGAAAAGTAGTTGCCATGATCATTCCTCACTCTTGCTTATCTGCTCGTTCTTCTTCGTCGTATCTGCAATTCTTGCCGTATTTTTGTGTGAATTCATTGCTTTCTCCTCTGTGTTGAGGTCGATGGTTTTCATATGTGTATCTCCTTGTTGGATGAGGGTGAGAGGTGTCAAGGTTTGACATCCGGCACCTCTGCCTGTTCCGGCTCGACTTGCATGACCGCAACCAATGGCAGGCTGACATCACGTACTTTTCTGAGCAAGCCGTGCAACGCGGCCTGATCGAGCACCGGGCCGGTTAGCAGGGTCTCGCCGTTCTCAAGCGATGTGATGCTCAGGCCAGCAAACCAGTCGGCCCACTTGCAGTCCAGGTGACCCTTGATTCTGATCTGATAGATCAGAGACTCCGCCTTTTCATGGCTGGAGTTGCTCTCGTTTGACATGTCTCTGCTCCTCCTGTGGCCGGTCATCTCTGCCTGTACCACGTGCTTCAGGTCTCTTCATGCAAGGAGTATAACTTCGAGGGCGCAGGAACAGAGAGAGACGAAAGTTATGTTTGGAGTAACGTTCTTGCTTCTCTGCGGTATGAGCAGAGCAAGACTAAAGTCGTGTTTGGGGAAGTGTTGTGAGGGACGAACCGTTCCCTGCGGGGAAAACGACAACCGATCGGCTTAGAGCAGCCCCAGCTCCCGCGCTCGTGCGATCGCTTCGGTGCGCCGCTGGACTCCGAGTTTGCCAAAGATTTTCAGATTGTGCCCCTTCACGGTCCCCAGAGCCAGAAACAGCCGCTCGCTAATCTCCTGATTGGAGAGTCCGGCAGCAACCAGATGCAGGACTTCCAACTCGCGCTCTGAGAGTGGTTCGAGCAGGGGCTGGGCAGGGGGCGGAGATGAGTTGTTTTCGCTCTGCTGCTTCTCGGCCTCAAACGCAGCGAGCAGCTTCCTGATAGAGTCGGGCATGCTGCCAAGAGCCATCGCTTCGGACAAGAGGGAAGCCATGGGGAGACCTTCGTCGAGAAAGAGACGGATGAAACCGGCAGGCTCGGCCATTGCCAGCGCGTCAACGAGCAGGTGCAGCGCCTGGTCTTTTTCGCCACAGGCGCGAGCCGCAACCGCCTGGAGCACCATCACCTTGAGCCGTTCATCCTGCCACCCCTTCGCCTCCACCTGCTGGCGCAACGGTTCCAGCACTGCCAGCGCCGCAGATGGGTTGCCCTGAGCCAGGTGGACACGGGCCTGGCTGAGAGGGAGTTGGTATGTTTGAGCCAGATGAACTGCCGCTGAAAGACTCCCCTGGCGCAGGAAGGTGAGCACTTGTGCGGCGGCAATCTCAGGCATGCGAGCCACAACCTTGTGCTGCAGCGCCTCCTTGTTGGCCTCTGTGAGCAAAGCAGCAGCGCCGGACGCCTCTCCCCGGGCAAGAGAGAGGCGGGCCAGAAAGACCTTACAGGCAATGGAGTACTCAACTTCATGATCAGACTGCCGCGCCAGGTGGAGGCTCTGTCGCCTGTGCTGCTCGGCTCCCTCCAGATCGTTCCATTCGTAGAGGACACGGGCCAGGCCCAGATGCGCTTCGCAGAGATGAGGAAGTGGCTGATCCCCTGCTAATTGCAGAACCCGCTGGTAGGTCTGGACCGCCAGATGGAGCTGGTTGTCTGCTTCCTGGAGGATGCCCAGGCACATCGTCGCCATGATGGTGGTGAAAAGATCCTCGGAGGCCTGGCTGTTCTTGATGACTTCGGTGTAGGCCCCTCTCGCCGCAGCACGATCTCCCTGGAGTTGGTAGGTCGCCCCCAGCGTCCAGTGAGCAATCGCGCGGGAAAACAGATTCTCGGGGTCCAGATACTCCAGGGCGCGGCGTGACTGGGCAAGCACCGTTTCTGGCTGGTAGGGAGTGAGAGCCAGCGTCGCACGGACCGCGGCGATTTGCCCGATCAGGTCGCGGGTCCTCTCATCCAGATTGGCGCCTTGCAGTGCGGATTCAGCCGCCTGGAGTTTCTCTTCCACACTGGTCATCTCGGCACGCACCAGCAGCAACGTGGCATACCTCACCCACAGCGAGGGCCTGGCATCCAGGACCGTCTTTGGCAGCGAGCCCAACCAGGAGAGGGCAGTGGTCACCGCGCCAGGAACATGCCGGGGAAGGCTCTTCCCTTCAAGCAAACGCTCGGCGCGCTCCACATCGTTGGCGGCAGCCGCATGGTGAAAGGCTTCCATCGTGAGGCCCTGGTCTTCATACCAGCTACTTGCCCGCAGGTGCAAGGAGGTCACCTGGCTTTGCGCATCTGCTGGAGAGGAGGAAAAGCTCTGGGGGAGGCGCAGCCTGAGCAACTCCGCAAAGAGATGGTGATAACGGTACCAGCGCCGCTCGTTGTCCAGGGGGATGAGGAACAGGTTGGCGCGTTCGAGGTCTTGCAGGGTGGCTTGCCCGGGAGTAGCAGAGTCGAGCACCACGGCATCACACAAGGGTCCTGACATCCGGTCGAGGATCGAGGTGTGCAGTAAGAACGTCTGGATGCGGGCGTCCTGCTGCCCGAGGACTTCTTCCATCAAGTAGTCCAGCACGTATTGGTGGCTGCCGGTGAATGAGGCAATGAGACGGGTGGCATCTTCCTGTCCCTGGAGGGAAAGCGCAGCCAATTGCAGACCGGCAATCCAGCCCTCCGTGCGCCTTTCCAGGGCAGCGATGTCCTGCTCAGAGAGGGTGAGGCCCATCATCTGGTTGAGAAAGGCGGCGGCTTCAGAAGAGGTAAAACGCAAGTCGGCGGCGCGCAGTTCGGTCACCTGGTCCCGGGCGCGCAGACGGGCCAGGGGCAGGTGCGGGTCTGAACGCGTAACGATGACCAGGTGCATCTGTGGCGGCAGGTGCTCGACCAGAAAGGTGAGGGCCTGGTCAACCGCCTGCGCCTCAATCAGATGATAGTCGTCTAGGACGAGGACGATCTGATCAGGAAGGGTGGTCAGCTCATTGAGCAGGGTCGTCAACATCGAATCGGGTGGCGGTGGCTGAGGAGATTGGAGTGCACCCAACACTCCTTTCCCAATCGTAGGCGCAATCGTCTGCAAAGCCGCGACGAGGTAGGTCAGAAAGCGGGTGGGGTCGTTCTCCCCTTCGTCCAGGGACAGCCAGGCAACTGGTCGCCCAAGTCCGAGGGTCCATTCACTCACCAGCGTGGTTTTGCCAAAGCCAGCGGGGGCCGAGATGAGTGTCAGTTTGCGATGCAGCCCCGCGTTGAGCCGCTCGGTCAGCCGCAGGCGGCTGACCATGTTAGGCCGAAGCCGAGGGTGATACAGTTTCGTGGCAAGAATGGGCGTAGACATGCCTGCTTCTTTTCCTTCTGATGGTTCACACGAGCACGCGTAGCCGCATGGAGTGCGAGACGGCTCTGCTGAGAGCATACCCCATTCCTGGTCCAAAAACAAGGTGGTGACGCATTTTTTGGCTTTCCTCACGGGTGGCGCAACCAGTTTTACCGGCGGGCGCGATCCTGGCTTGAGAATAGCCTTTTTTGCTCTCCTGTTTTGATAAAGCAGAGGTATTTTCGATCTCTCGTCAGAACAGGGTGGAGAACTGGAAAGCTTCGCCGCTTCAGCCGAATGCACATCTCGTTACGCAACCCGTGGGCCGCATGAGATCATTCCAGATTCCATAGAGCTCAGTACAGAAAACGATGGGTTACTGAACGGATTGCTCCGTTTGGGCGCTCTCTTCCTCTTCTTGTAAACGTAAAGGGCGCAGATTTTCCAGGGAACGCCCAGATTGCGGTGCGAAATGGTAGTCGCCGATCAGACGAATATGCTCCCATCCCAATGGCGCAATATGGGCAACCGTGGCTTCTGGGATGTCTTCCCCTCGTTTGCGGAGGGTTTCAATAGCTTTCGTGAGGTAGACGGTATTCCAGGCAGCAATGGCCGCCATCAGTAAATGGAGGCAACTGGCTCGATGCATCTGATCCTCAAACGCTCGGTCACGCAGTTCGCCGAGTCTGCCAAAGAAGAGTTGACGTGCGAGGGCGTGGAGCGCTTCTCCTTTGTTCAAGCCGATCAGCACGCGCCGCCTGAGTGCTTCGTCGCGAAAATACTCCAGCAGGTACGCCGTTCGCTCCAGCTTGCCCATCTCGGTGAGGGCTCTGGCTACCTGGTTCTGGCGAGGATAGGCAGCGAGTTTGCGCATGAGCAAGCTTGTCGAGACGGTCCCATGCCGGATCGAGGAGGCCACACGTCTTATCTCATCCCATTGTTCGATGATCAGCTTGCTCTTGATCTGACCAAAGAGCAAGCTCTTGAGTGAGTCAGGTGTACCTACCTCATCCACAAGGTAGAGGTGGCGCGAGAGCGCGTCCCGCAGACGCGGAGCAAAACGGAACCCAAGCAGTGCCGTGAGGGCAAACACATGCTCCGTACTTATGTAGACACTTCTCCCAAAACCACCGGACACCTCGTTTTTCTTTCTATGAGCAGGTGTTCTAGGGATGAAGGAGGATATGTTTCATGAAAGTTCAACGAATCAAGGGAAGCGACCATGGTGACGTTTCATATCAGCTTGTAGATGCAGTCGGTCAGCCCATCGAAACCATCTCCGACTTCATGCGCCACTTACTGGCTCGCGGTTTCTCGCCCAATACGCAGGCCGCCTACGCCTATGATCTGCTTCACTTCATGTCTTTCCTCGACCAGCACCAGTTGCGTTACCCCGACTTCACGTCCAGACATGCACTCGACTTGTTAGCGTATCTGCGTGCACTTCCTAGCCGGAAGCGGGTTCAAAGACTGAGCCTGGTCCTGTGTACCACCGAGGCCGGGCAGTCTGCTACCCATCTATCTGCAGCCAGTATTAATCGGATTCTAGCAGCCGTTTCTTCGTTCTATGAATATCTCATCCTTTCTGGGAAGCTCATTGGCCGAGAGAATCCGCTTCAAAAGGCCGATGATCCTGCAACTGCCCGAGTGCCCGCGCGTCATCGACCATTCATGGGACATGCCAGCCAGCAGCGCCCCATTCGGCGCGTTGTTCGGGTCCAAACAGTCAGTCGGGTTCCACGCCCGATGAGTGAAGAACAGATTACTGCTCTGCTTGGTTCGCTCCACCGCTATCGAGACAAGGCCATGATCTTGCTGATGTTGCAAGGGGGGCTAAGACCGGGTGAAATCCTCAATCTTCATCTGGAGGATATCCAATACGGGAAAAGGCGGGTGATCATTCGGTATCGCGATGATCATCCGAAAGGAGTACGCACCAAGTCGCGACGTGAGCGGGTGGTCGATCTGTATGAACCAGAAGCGCTCCGGGCTCTCTCGACCTATGTGATGCATGAACGCCCTCAAGACGGAGAAAGCTCCCTGGTGTTTCTGGTTGGTGGCAAAGGGAGACGCCGCTTGGAACCACTGGGCTATCATGCGCTGGTCAAATTGTTTGAACGCCACTGTCAGCGGCTGGGCATTCGAGAGCCATGGGTTACACCACATGCCCTTCGGCACACGCACGCAACTCGTCTGTGGGAAGGTGGCATGCGCGAGCTCGCACTCCAGAAACGGTTAGGCCATGCCTCGCCAGAATCCACGAGAATCTACACCCAGGTCTCTGATCCCATGGTCGTCGCTGAATATCGGAGAGCGCTCGGACAGGAGGAACAGTCATGACGACCCTAGCGCCTCTCCTGCCAGCTTCGCCGTTCCCACCGCGCCATGCGAGCGAAAAAGAATATGCTGCCTTTGTGCTCAAACATCATGGGAGCCTGGGCTCTCAGAACTACTACTTGCAGATCCGCCGTGAGTTTGTGGAAGCCTACCCTGATCTGACCACCTGGTTTGCTGCTCCATTGGCCGAACGGGTTGGGCGATTGCGTCGTCACCCCCGTTCCCAACTCATTGGGCGCGTGTCATATCGGGCTCGCCCCTATTTGTTTTTTCTGGCCCTGCGTGGGTATGCCACTTTTGATTGGGAGTGGCTCATTGGGATCTCAAACATCCATATCTGGGAAATGCTCCCCTTTGCCAATCATTCCTTGGATATGGAACAGCTCGTTGAGGAAGCGGTGAGGCTCGGGTACAATCGCTTGTCTTCCTCGCAGGATTTGTGCTGGACCGTCAGCCGCATCTGTCTGCATACAGGGCAGTGGCAAACTGAAGCACTGACAGAAGCTGCCTGTGATGAACTGGCAACGGCTGTTCGCACCTTTGGAGAGCGTGATGATATTGCCTACTTTCACGGCTCGGCTGAAGAGTATCAGCGGCGAGCGCGCAAGAGCTATCTGACTGCTCTCCATCGCCTGAAAGTTGTCCTCTACCATCGAGGGCAGGCCACGACTGAACCGTGGAAGGTGATGCCAAAGTACGCTGCCCAATCCCCAGGAGCTCCACGGATGCTCACCATGATCGATCGCTACCTCACTGCGCGCAGTATCACCAGTCGCCCAGCAACCATTACACGACTGGAGGTCTCCTTCCGTCGTTTCATGCAGTGGCTGAGTCAGGCATATCCTCAGATCGACACCTTTGCGGAGATCACACGAGAGCATCTCCTGGAGTTTGCTGCGTGGCTTTCCTCCTGGAAAGGGATACATTCAGGGCTGCCCCTAAGTGTCCTGACGATACGGGGCAACCTCTCGGCGTTATCAGTCTTCTTCCGTGATACCGCCAATTGGGAGTGGGAGGACGTGCCTGGCCGTCCCCTGCTCGGCGCTGGAGATTGGCCCAAATTGCCCGAACGTGTTCCTCGGTATGTTCCTGAGGACGAGTTGTCGCGGCTGATGATCGCCATTCGCTCTCTGCCTTGTCCGTATCAGCGGGCAGCCCTCCTGATTGCGCGCTGGAGTGGAGCACGACGGGATGAGATTCGCAGACTCGCGCTGGACTGTTTGGATTCGTATCCAGATGGCACGCCGCGGCTGCGCATTCCAGCGGGCAAAACCAAACAGGAGCGGATGATCCCCTTGCACGAAGAGGCAGCTGCTGCGATCCGCGAGATCCGGGCGCTGCGTGGGACTGGTGATCGTGGGTTGCGTGACAGCCAGGCAGGAGTGGAAACCCGCTATCTGTTTTTACATTTGGGACGGCTCTACTCTCCCTACTATTTGTTTGAACAATCCCTCCAGCAAGCCTGTGAGGCGGCGGGGCTCCTTGATGGACAAGGCAGGCATACCATCCATGCCCATCGCTTTCGACATACGGTTGGGACACAACTTGCCGAACGAGGAGCCACACTGCATACCATCATGAAGGTCTTAGGCCATAGCAGCGTGTCGATGACTCTAGTGTATGCACAGATTAGTGATCGAGAGGTTCTCAAGGATTATCAAGTAGTCCTGGGGCCTGGCGCAACAGTTGCAGGACCCTTTGCTGAGACTCTCAAATCGGGAGAATTACCAGCTGCAGCCGTTGATTGGCTCAAGTCTAACTGGCTCAAGACCGAGCTAGAGCTGGGTAGATGCTTGCGTCTTCCGCAAGAAGGTCCCTGTGAGTGTGATCTCTATCTCACCTGCGCCAAGTTTGTCACCACTCCGGCGTATGCCCCGCGCTTGCGTCGTCGTTTGCGTCTTGAACGGGAACTCATCGAAGATGCTCAAGCTCGTGGCTGGCAACGCGAGGTCGAGCGGCATCAATGTACTGTTCAACGTATTGAACAGCTTTTGATCGGGCTGAATGAACCCCTTGATGGACCAGAGGCCATCGAGTAAAATGAGGAAGAGTTACAGAAGTGTCTACATAACGGTATTGCCGCCAGTATCGGTGTAATGCTCCTGAATGTGCAAATCACTCTCATGATGGCAAAGCGCGTCGATCACATACAACGCTTCTTCATTCGTTCCAATGATCTGTGGCTTGCCAAACGGGACCCAGATATCAGCCGAATGAATGTACATATTGGTCCCTCGTCTGACGTGAAAATATTTGGCGTTGTACTCAGCATTGGCTGCTTGCACGCCCACATGCATGCGCATCCCATCTGATGACGAGGTGGTTCCATCTCCCCAGGCAGAGGAGAGAGGAGCGGAGAGGACAAAGTTATCCAGGCTGGCCAGCGCGGCCAGCAACGTTTCTTCACGAATATGCCAATCCACTGACCAGGAGAGCTGGCGATAGGTATACGGGCAGGACTCTGCCATCTTTTCCAATCCGAGATTCATGCCCATGCCCATCAAGGCAGCCACCAGCTCAAGCTTCTGTGTCCCGACCGGGGCATCTTTGCTGATGAGATGCGTGAAGTGGCGCAAAAACCCCTTTCAGGTATCGACTTCCAGCAACAGATCGGCCAATGGCAGGTGCGGGAGCAATGCATACACCCGTTTTTTCAGGCGCTCCACGTCTTCCGGAACCGCTTTTTCTAGTTGTGGAAGGTGCAGATGCCCTTTTTCATCCAAAATCAGACTGCCTTCCACCTTGCCAATGCTCTCTTGTAAGGCCACCAGCTTCTGCATAATCTCCTGCTGTTTTGCTGTCAAATACGCTGTGGCATCACTGTTGACGGCCAGCCGAGTTTGTTGTTTCTCTGTCAACTGCTCAAAGTGCGTAGCAGGTAGCAGGTAGTGTTTAAAAGGACGATACCGTCGGCTTCCACTGACAGCCACATCGCCTGAGCGCAGCCGCCCTTTGAGTACCTCAAAAGCCGCCGCTTCGTAGTAGTTCGGCGTGATCTTGTCACCCTCCAGGGCATGCTTGCGCCATCGTTGTGTAAGATGACCCAGTGGTGCGTGCATCTTCTCCCTGCCCACCTTTTGCTCTTTCGCTGTTACCCGTCGGCGATGTTTGGCGAGCGTAGAGACATGCTCCAGGGCCTGTAAAGCCGGTTCACTCCGCCGAAACGGCTGGAAATCGAGGGCCTGATACAGCATGAGCAAGCTGGGCCGCATCGGGACATAGCGCGACTCGATGAGGTCCAGCGCGTCCAGATCTTCCGGGCGCAGAAACTGTTTCGCCGAGTCAACGGTTGCCTGAGGTTGAGCTTCCGGTACAGTATCGAGCAGCGCCTGCACAGGATCATTCCCCTCTGTTCTGGCGAGCAAAAACGCCTCTGCCGCTTTGGTGAGAATTGTCAAATGGCTGTTCATCTTGCGCGAGTTGAGCCGCAAATGTTTTTCCTGGCGACGTTCGCCTTTGCGCTGCAATTCTCCGAGCAACCGATCAAACTGGTCGAGAGCCTGGTCGGTGAGGTCCTGTGCGAGTTCAAACAGATGAGTCACCAGCAGGGCATGGCGTCGATCTCGTGGCAAGTTCAAGAGCGGCTGCGCCTGGTATTTACTGCATTTGCGTGCCAATTGCAACACTCTATTCTGGTGTAACGTGACCGACGGCGCAGGAAGTGCCAGGTCTCGTAGGAAGTGCAAGCGCTCGACCAGGTGCTTGATACTTTTGGGCGAGGCCACACCAGGGGCCTGTCGTAACCAACTCAGGCGTGTCGCGCCACGAATGTTGGTATCGGCTTGCAAGAGGTCATCCAATCTGGTTCGCTGCTCTAGCGTGAGTGGCTGCGTCAACGTGTGCAAGAGGCGTCGCTCTGCGATTTTCAGGACGATCCACACTAGGCGTTCCACATGAATCATGTTTGGCGCGAGAATGCCATTGGTACGCAGCCGTTCCAAAGCGGCCTCGATCAGCGGCAGTGGACGATCACTCTCCATCGCGTCAGGCAGGAGCGACCGAGCCACCAACACATATTCCTTCCAGCCACACGAACGGAAGCCACACTCCCGTCGGAGTTCATCCAGGTGCTCATAGAGCGTATTTTCTCGCTCGCCATAGCTGGTAAAGGCAGAAGCAGGGACATCGACTTGCTCGGCAATCGCGGTGAGCACGGCTCTGGGGACCTCTTTCACTTCCATGAGGGTGCGGCCAGGATACTTCAAAAGGGCCAGTTGGACTGCGAACCCAAGGCGATTAGAAGCCCGTCTTCGACGATTGATCAGCTCAAGCTCTTTCTCAGTAAAGGTGTAGCGACGTGCAATGTCTCGGTCAGAGAGGTCAGAGGGAATCTGTGTGAGGGCGTGGCGCTGTTCCGGGTTGAGGTATGTCGGGATCTTGTCATAGCTAGGCACGGTAGGCTTTGCTCCAATTTTGCATTGGTTGTAGCATACTGCCTGCTTGGAGTCAATCAAACCGCCTGAGATGGGAAAGGAAGCCCATCTGTTCCGGGCTTAGCGGGGATTTCGGGGGGTAAAAATGTTGGGACCCCATTGAGGACCAGCCGCAACGGCATATATGGGATGATCGATCAGAACTTGAAAAACGACTGCTGGCCCAAATCTGTGAACACTGTGGAGCGACACGGTTAACGGAGACGATAGAAGTCCACCACATCCGTGCCCTCAAAGATCTCAACAGATATGAAGGCCGGGAGAAACCCGGTTGGGTGAAGATCATGGCATCCCGCCGTCGCAAAACACTGGTGCTATGCCGTACTTGCCATCAGGACCTTCACGCCGGACGACCCATGAGGCATCAACGATCCCGCTCACGGACAGCACCGCCCTGATGATGCTGGAAAGCCCGGTGCTCAGAAATGGGCACGCCGGGTTTGGAGGGGGCATTCGGAAAAGGGCGACCTTGTACCTCGCCGGGTGCCTACCCTACTTCTTTAGCTCGTTCAAAACCGAATGTGTGCATCGGCAAACCTATCGGAGCCGTGCAGAGGCCAAACCATCCATTTTTGAGTGGATCGAAGTGTTCTACAACCGACAACGACGCCATTCCTCTTTAGGGTACGTCAGTCCTGCTGTCTATGAGCAGCAGACTTGTCTTTGGTAACTCCACAAAAGCCGGGGAAGATCAGGTATGGCCTCATTCATCGTGTTCGAGCCTTCGGGAGAGGTTGTCCTGGATTCGTTTCATGGTCCGTACCATATTCGCCAGCTCTTCCTTGCTCACCCCTTCCAGGAGCTCCGCCTCGAAGGCATCTGCGTGGGAGCCCATCTCTTCCAGCGTGAGCTTTCCAGCTTTCGCGAGAGAGACCAGGGTAAAACGATTGTCGTGTGGATCAACCCGACGGGTGATCAAGCCAGATGCTTCCATTTGTTTCGCAAAACGGGTCAGCAATGCTCCTTCCATGCTCAAGCGGCTTGCCAGTTCCGTCTGGCTGATTTCCCCTGTATGCCACAGTTCATGCAGGACGAGCAGGCGGGAAAAGCTCATTCCCATCTGCTGGGAAAACGCTCGCGACATATCGCGATGCAGATGGGTCAGGACCACAAAGGGATTCTCGGTTTCTTGTTCCTGCGGCAGGTGCTCTTCTTCTGATCTCATAGCAGCCTCATGGGAGGAAAACCAGGCGACGGCCAGGAGTGTCTCGACGCTGCCAGGCGTTCTCCACCGAGGCCAGGGGGACCGGGTCAATATCCATGCGCAGCTTCCCCTGTGCGGCGAGCGTAAACATCTGGGGAAAGGTCTCAAAGATCGCCTCTCGCGCAATGCTGCCCCCACCACTCCCAGAGATTTCCAACCCTGAACTATGTAGGACCAAAGCCTGAACGGAGACAGTCGATCCAGCAATCTCTCCGATGGAGACAAAACGGATACGAGATGCCTCTCCCAGGAACTCTGGACGGGTCAAAGCTCTCATCAACACCTCAGCGGGATGTCCCCACAAAAAATCAAGGATAATGTTAAACGGGTGGCGACCAGCTTCGCTGGCGAACGTTTCTGCTAGCGCTTGATCCGACTGGTTGAGGGAAATCACGGCATCGGCCCCAAGGTCTGTCAACGTAGAGAGGATCGCTTCGTTGCGTCCGACGGCCACGACGCGTCCGGCACCAAGCTGCCTGGCAACTTGGATGGCGAGTTTGCCAGAAACGCCTGTCGCTCCAAGGATGAAGACACTTTCCCCAGGCTGGAACTGTGCGCGAAAGACCAGCGCCAGCCAGGAAGCCATAGCGGCGTTCGGCAAGGCGGCAGCGGTGAGGTCATCGACCTCATCAGGGACGGGGATGCAAAAGGCGCGAGAGACAATGGCGCGCTCAGCCATCATGCCATACGGGGGCCGACACCCGCCACAGTACACTCGCGTCCCGTCCTCAAGCAGGCCTACTCCATTGGCCCCACACACGGCGGGAAACTGGTGCGCACCGTTTGCTCTCATCTTGCTCAAGTTGCTCAACGGAGCGGCTTTGACATGCACAAGCACCTCGCCTTGCTCTGGAGTTGGTTCTGGAAACTCTTCAAAGCGAGGTAGTTCCCCAGACCTATGGAGGACAGCAGCTTTCATCGACATTTCCCTTTCTTTTTCTCATACCTTGATGGTAGTTAACCTGTCTATGACCAACGAGTTAATGATTGATGCGTTAATCATAGACAAAGAAGAAGAAGTTGTCAATCCCTTCTGAAGCTGAGGAGGGACGCTTTTATCCCTACATATGGAAAGGTTAGAAAGGGGGCCTCTGCTCTCTGCGTTCTACAGCCTCGTTGCGCATCGCGTGGGCCCTGGAGTGAATGGATCTTCAGCGGCAGATTGGGCTGTGGATCAAGGGGGACCTTATGCACCTTCGCGATAGCGGCACCAGCCGCTCGCAGGCGCTCAACCGAGACGGTGTTTGGACTTGCGCTGCTGCCTGGTACGGCCGTCTCAAGCGTTGCCACCGCTCCCGTGGTTCGACCGTCGAGGTCGCTCGCTATCAGGCGCGGTGCCGCTAAGCCATGTTGCTCGGCAACCCGCAGCGCGGCAGCACCGGTAAGAATATGGAGCCGAGAGACCCTCCCGGCTACACGCAGCACGACCTCGTGTGCACTCCGCTCGTGTTCGATGCAAAGCCTCCACGGGCTGGAGCCGCCGTGCAAGCTCTTCACCGCAAGAACCTTCGCACCGGCACCAACTGCATTGGAAGCCCAACTCACTACTGCCTCGCTCGGCATCTCGCTCATTTTCACCCTCCTTCGGCTATTGGAGACGTTCCAAATAATGGGTAATCCGGGTATAAAATAGAAAAATGGGTACACGCATAAAAATACACTATCTTCCCCCCCCCATTGTAAATATGAACA
>JAFMRP010000826.1 GCA_017354095.1 Ktedonobacteraceae bacterium | reverse complement strand
CTTCCACCCTGCTGGCTGTTTCAGGTTTCTGAACACTCACCCGCTGCATGATCCAAATTTCGCCCGCGAAGCACAATGATTTACAGCCATGGTTCATGACACATGTGCTCTCTTTTCGCCGACATGGAAGCGTCGTGGTTCGCCCACAGGTTGACCCCCCGAAGGGGGTAAGCAAGATAAAGGCAGCCGAAACGCGCTAGCTTTCTTCTAGACGTGATCACTGGCACGGCTTCTCAGCCCCTCCCTCGATCTAGATTGCTTCTAGAAAAGTATCAAATGATCTAGAATCTTCTAGTTCCGGTAATGATATACTAGTGAGCAGTAGAACGTTTGTTTGGATGATTGTTTTGCTAGCCTCATCTGTAAAGAAAGGATCAGGGCACACAGAGCATGGAGAAGCCATCAACCGAAGAGCAAATCAACTTTTATATGGATCGTGACCTCAAAGAAGCGCTCAAAGCACGGGCACAGCAAGAAGGGACCACGATCAAAGGCTTAATCAATGAGATCCTCGGTCAAGATATGGCTCGCCATCGCGGGGAGGTGATAGAACAACAGTCCTTACCAGTGATCCGCGAGATGGTGCAAGGCGAAATCCGCAAGGCGTTGGCACAGCAGCTGACCGAGTTCCGCCAGGAAGTGCAGGACGAGATTATTGATACGATGAAGTGGCTGACCAAGAAGACGGATAATCGTCTTGCTGGACTCGTGGTGCGAGCGGTGCGAGATAGCTCCATCAATCGCTATCTACTCTTTGCTCTGCTGGCGAAATGGCATGGCACGGAGTTCGCTCAGGATGCCTATGCCGATGCCAAGACCAAAGCAGGAAAGGAGTTGTCTTCGCGGGTACGTCCCAAAGAACTGGACAATGCCATGGCTCAGATGCACGATCCCGATGTCAGTGAGGAGGTCAACTAACCATGGATGAGCATGGAATGGACCCTTCGGTCACCTTTGCAGACCTGGAACCACTCCTGGATACCCACGTCTATGATCCTCTCCCTGAAGGCATGGTAGCGTCAGGCTGGCTCAAACTGCCGGAGATTGAACCTGAATGGCTCCAGATGCCCCAGGTGGAACCAGAGTGGTTGCAGCTGCCGGAGATCGACCCCGAATGGTTACACACCATTACACCAGCAGAGCCCATACACCAGCAGACGCAGGAGCAAGATCATTCCTGGGAGCACGATCGATGATTGCACGCGGTTCCTATGTCAAACAGAGTTATCAGGGGCGGCAGCGTGGACGCAAGCCGATCACGGCTGCGGCCCATCTCAAAGGGCATGTGAAGTATCTTGCCTATCGGCGCATGGACCCTCAACGGGAACAGGCAGCAGATCGGCATCTCTTCAGCAAAGAGCGCGATCAGGTGGACCGGCACGAAGCGATGCGGGACGTGATGGAACATACCAGTTCCCGCGTCAGTTTTCACAAGATCGTGCTTTCTCCTGGGCATGATGAGCCGGTCGACGATTGGCGCACATGGACACGCGATGTCATGGCTGACCTGGAGGCGGCTCAAGGCAAAGACTTGCATTGGTATGCGGTTCATCACGACAATACAGACCACGCGCATGTCCATGTGGTCCTTGCAGGAGCTGGCGAAGATCATCAGACCAGTCAGCCAGAGCCGGTGATCCTGACGGCTCAGAGCTACGCACAACTGCGAGAATCCGGTCACGAGCATAGTGACGCACATTGGCATGACCGGATTACCGCCGTGCTGCGAGAAGAAGAAACACAGGATCGGCTTGCACACGATGTCGGAGCGCGTCCCCAACCCGAGGATCATGAGATTCTCTCTCTCTCGCATCAAGGAGAAATCGAACGATGAAATGGATTCGTTACAGCGCGTTGTCCCTCTGTGTCTTCGCGACATTATTGGTCGCGGTCTATGCCGCGCCTTGGTTGTTCCCACAGGTGATGCATACCTCGGTTCCCACCTGGATCAGCCAACTGCACACGTTGTTGCTCCCAGGCGAGCCGGCGAACCTGCTGGTACTCGCACCCACCAACGCCTGGGCAAAGCCGTTTACCTGGCTGGCGCTGGGAGAGGCCGTGGCGCTCTACCTGCTGGCGAGCATCAATCTGAAATACTTGCGTCACAGACGCGTTCCCTATGGTTCTGCTGCTTACGCAGGCAGGCACGATATTCGTCATCTCATAGCTCCTCGTACGGCGTTGCCCTGGCGGCTTGCTGGGAGTGTGTTACATGCTCCCGTTTCCCTGGCCATAGTCGCGGCTCGGATGGTGGGAGCCATCCCGCAGACTCTGTTGCTCCAACGCTCTCCTCAATCGTGGTTTCAGATCGGCACCTATCGGGGACGAGTGATTGCCTTAACCGAGAAGCAGCAAGAGGAACACCTGCTGCTGACCGCGCCGACAGGGAGCGGGAAAAGTTCCCTGGAAATCATCCCGAATGTGCTGCGTGAGCAGGGCAGCCGTTCCGTGTTTATCGCTGACCTGAAGAATGAGTTGTACCGGACTACCGCAGGAGCCCTGGCCCAACACCATCAAGTCTGGTGGTTCAATCCCGCGCAGCCAGAACGGAGCCACAGCTATAACCCGCTGGTATATGTGAAGGATGCGATGGACGCGAATATGCTCGCCGATTGTTGGATCAAAAATACCGGTGAGGGCGATGATCCCTACTGGTCGAACTCGGCGCAACTACTCATCAGCGCCGTCATTTTGCATCTACGCAAAACCGAGCCGCTCGCCCCGTTCTCACGCTTGTGTGACGTGATGACTGGCAAGAGTTTCGAGGAATTGAAAGAGCTGCTGACCACTAGCCCGTCACGGGAAGCTCGACGCAAGGCGACCAGTTTCCTCAACAATATGGGGCGCAACGAGCGTTTGGTAGGCTCCATCATGACGGAGATCGGCAATCGTTTCCAGTTGTTTGATAGCGAGTCCGTTCGCACGGTAACGGGCATCAATGAGATCGACTTTGAGACCATGATGGATGAGCCAACAGCGCTCTACTTGTCCATCCCACGCAGCGAGGTGGACGTATACCGACCACTGATGGCGTGCTTTACCATGCAACTGTTTCGGACCTGGGAGCAGCGAGCCAATCGGAGCGGAACGCTCCCCCGTGGAATCGCTTGTTACCTGGATGAGTTTGCGAATATTGGGTATATTCCGGGCTATGCCCACTTTGTGAGCACAGCTCGGTACCTGCGTGTCTCTTTGATCATGGCCATCCAAAATTTCGCGCAGCTGGATGACCGATACGGACCACAGGCCGCCGAGACGATCAGGGAAAACGCGAATACGCATCTGCTGCTACCAGGGGCAGGCTTGCGGGAGTGTCAGTACTACTCTGAGCGTATTGGGGACACGTCCGTGCCGATCTGGAGTCAAAATACAAAGATCCATGGTGGCCTATTCTTCGGAGTGACGGAAGATA
>JAFMRP010000825.1 GCA_017354095.1 Ktedonobacteraceae bacterium | reverse complement strand
TACTTCGAAGCGGCGTGCGATCTCACTGGCGGTGCGCTTGCCTCCCTGTAGGAGTAGGATGATGGCCGTCAGGCGGTCGATGCGATTCATTGTCTGTGCTCCCGATTACCTTTCTTGCTCTTCTCGCCGCCTGCGGCGGCTCGCAGAGCGAGAAAGGACGCAGGAGGGCTGACGCCCTCCTGCACCTCCCACTCTTACGTCATTCACTTGAAGGTGGTCAGTCCAATGTGTAGTAGTTGGAGCAGTGGTACCTTGCCCTCCTGCGCCTCCTGCTTTGCTTTCTTTACTTATCAATGATTTTATCAGCCTTGGAGGTTAGCGACAATGTGGTTAGGGTGGGTGTGAGTTTTGGGGAAGGTTGGAAATCTGGCGGCTGGTGGACGTATCATTTATATAACTGGTCCCTTGTGCCAGGTCTGGCGAGAGCGATTCTAGAGAGCGAAAGGTATCCTTTTTATGAGTGGTGTATGTGATCTGCCGGTCGCGGCAGAGCACTTTCAGGTGCGGCCTGACATTACGTTTTTGAATCATGGAAGTTTTGGAGCGTGTCCACAACCAGTTTTTCAGGTCTATCAGCAGTGGCAGCGCGCTTTGGAGTCTGATCCCGTTGAGTTCCTGGGGCGTCGTATTCGGGGGATGCTGGGTGAGGCACGCGAGGTTCTGGCAACGTATCTGGGAACACAGGCCGATCAGCTGGTATTTGTGCCCAACACGACGGTGGGGGTGAATATTGTCGCGCGTTCGTTACCGCTTGGGCCTGGAGATGAGGTACTGGCGACTGATCATGAGTATGGGGCAGCGGATCGCACCTGGCGGTTTCTCTGCACGCAGCGGGGTATGCGTTATATTAATCAGCCTATCCCACTTCCTCTTGAGAGCGAAGAAGAGATGGTTGAGCACCTCTGGCGGGGTGTGACGCCTCGTACGAAGGTGATTTTTGTCAGCCATATTACCTCGCCTACCGCGCTGATCTTTCCAGTTGCCAAGATCTGCCAGCGGGCGCGTGAGGCGGGCATTCTTACGGTTGTGGATGGGGCTCATGCTCCCGGGCAGATCCCACTTCGACTTGAAGAGATCGGAGTTGACTTCTATATCGGAAATTGTCATAAATGGCTTTGTGCTCCGAAGGGGGCCGCGTTTCTCTATGCGCGCCCTGAGCGGCAGGAGATCTTGCAGCCTCTTATCGTAAGCTGGGGTTGGGAGAGCCTGAAGCCGGGTCCCTCGACGTTTCAAGACTATTTTGGCTGGGTCGGCACCGATGATCCGTCAGCTTATCTCAGCGTGCCCAGCGCTATCTCATTTCAGAACGAGCATAATTGGGATGCTGTGCGCACTGCGTGTCATGAGCTGGCAGCGTCCGCACGCCGGCAGATCTCCGAGATCATGGGTACCGGGCTGATTTGTCCTGATAGTCCTGGCTGGTGGGGGCAGATGTGTGCTATACAACTGCCTGACGGTGATGTTGCGGCTTTACAGCAGTGCCTGCGCGAGGAATGGAACATCGAGATCCCTGTCGTAAACTGGAATGGTCATCGCTTTATGCGCCTCTCAATTCAGGGGTATAACGGTCCTGCTGATGTCGAGCGTTTGCTGACGGCTTTACAGGCAACCTTTGCGGATGGCGAGCAGGTACAACGCTCGTAAGAGCAGATTGGCGATGGCTCGTTTCCCATTACCTGAGGGATTAAGGCGGGGTGTGTATGGTACTATGGGGCAATGAATGTTTGGCATACTATCTGACTGAAAGGCTAAATGGATGTCGCTTGCATTATCTGAGTTGCGCCGGAAGGCGCTTGAGCATGTTGAGCCAGTTGTGGAGCTAACCCAGCGTATTTGTGCTATTCCTTCCCCGACCGGGGATGAGTTCCAGCGCGCGGAATTTGTGGCCTCTCTCATGAGGCAGCGCGGTTATCAGCCGGAGATGGACGAGATCGGCAATGTATATGTCAGGCGTGGTGCGCGTGGGACGGGGCCGGTGCTGATGCTGCTCGCGCACACTGATACGGTATTTCCTGCTGGTACTCCCCTCAAGATTGAGCGTGATGGTGATGTGGTGCGTGGGCCGGGCATCGGTGATAACTGCCTGAGCGTGGCTTCGATGGTTCACCTTCTGGATATGCTGGATGAACTGGGCCATGTGACTGATGTGGATATTGTGGCGGTGGCGAACGTTGGGGAGGAAGGTCTGGGCAATTTGCGGGGAGCGCGGGCTGCTGTCGAGCGCTATCGCAGCGATCTGGGGGCTGTGATCGCGATTGACGGGCGTTTTGGTTCGATTGTGAATGCCGCTGTTGGCTCGCGGCGCTGGCGTATCAGTGTGCATGGACCTGGGGGGCATTCTTTTGGCTCCTTTGGCTCGCCAAGCGCCATTCATGGACTGGGGCGTATTATCGCTGATATCGCGGCGCTGGAGGTGCCACGGGAACCTAAAACGACCTTTAATGTGGGCGTTATCGAGGGGGGAACTTCTGTGAACACGATTGCGCCCATCGCTACGGCACTGCTCGATATGCGTTCGGTGGATGTGGCGGCCCTGGACCGGCTGACTGAACAGGCGCGAGCGATTGTTGAACGGAGCGCCGGGCCGGGTCTGCGCGCGGAGATCGAGGTGCTGGGCGAGCGGCCCGCTGGGCGTATCGCTCTGGATGCTCCGCTGGTGCAACTGGCGACTGAGTGCCTGCGCTGGCTGGGTACCGAGCCAAGGTATACGGCATCCAGTACTGATGCTAATATTCCATTGAGCTTGAAGATTCCAGCCGTCTGCGTTGGGGTGACACATTCTGAGCGCACACACACGGTAGAGGAATGGCTCTCTATACCGCCTATCGGCAATGGCCTGTCGCAATTGCTGCGCCTTAGCATCGAAGCGTGCGCGCTTCTGGCTCGTGGGTAAGCGGGGGATTGGATGACGAAAGTTATTATTTTTGATCTCGATGATACGTTGATCGAGGATGATGACGCCACGCAGAGAGCGCTGGCTGTGGTCGGTGAATATGCGCGTGAGCGCTTTGGAGTCGAGGCCGGAAGGCTTGCGGAGGATGCGTACCGGCGTGCCTGTGAGCTATGGCATGCCGGGCCAGTTTTTCCCTACTGTGACTTTATGGGTATTAGCGCCAGCGAAGGATTGTGGGGGAGGTTTGTTGATCCGACCGGGCGTGACAGCCAGCTGCAGGCTTTGCAGCGCTGGGTGCCTGCATATCGTTTAGAGGCCTGGTCGCGCGCGCTTGCTGACCAGGGGGTGCATGATAAAGAGCCTGGTCAGAAGCTGGTGGAGCTGTTTATTGAGGCGCGGCACTCTTATAGCGTCTTCGAGGAGGTAGAGCCGGTGCTGGAGGATCTGGGCAAGGATTACAGGCTGGCGATGTTGACGAACGGTGCCTCTGATCTCCAGCGCGAAAAGGTAGAGCAGACCG
>JAFMRP010000141.1 GCA_017354095.1 Ktedonobacteraceae bacterium | reverse complement strand
CGCTCTGACGGCTCGTTCTGCCTGGTGTACGGTGAGCACAGTTCCTGCTCCAACCAGTGCCGCGGAGCATTCCCCGCTCATCCTGCGGATTGCCTCTTCTGCAACTGGAGTACGGAACGTAACCTCAGCACATGCTATCCCGCCCTGGAGAAGGGCGCGTACAAGCGGCACGGCATCCTGGGATTGGTTGATTGTAACCACCGGCACCAGGCCGATCTGAGCCAACTCCTCAAATGGTTCCGTCATGCTCTTGCCCTTTGCTGTTCAGGCTGATGGTGTTGGATGACCTTTAGCGAGTTGGACCGCGTTGACTGGCGAGAGTGGAGGCTGCCCCGTGAGCACTCGCACCACTTCATGCGTGGCAAAATCGCGTACCGTATGGATCGACTCTTCCGAGTAGTAGGCGGCATGCGGCGTGATAAGCACGTTGTCCAGACTGAACAGCGGATTCGTGGGTTTCCAGCCACGTACCTTCGCCGGCTCTTCCTCAATATCGTCTAGGCCCGCTCCCGCGATCCAGCCTTCTTTCAACGCCTGGTATAGGGCGCGATCATCAACAATAGGGCCGCGTGCCGTATTGATAAGGAACGCTTCTGGCTTCATGCGCCGGAATTGCGCCTCTCCGATCAGATGGTGTGTTTCCGCAGTCAGCGGTGCCTGAATCACCAGGTAGTCCGCCTGCTCGAGCAGTTCGTCGAACGAGACCGGAGTGGCCCTATGGGCCGTAATGTCCGCAGCTGACATATAGGGGTCGTAAGCAATGACACGCATGCCAAAAGCGCTCGCTCGGGCTGCGATCGCCCGCGCAATGGCCCCGAACGCCAACAGACCCAGAACGCGGTCGCGTAATCGGTAGATCGGCTGTCCAGACTGCCAACTCCAGACCCCGGTACGCGTTGCGCAGTCATAGGTGCGTAGCTTGCGTGCAAGAGCGAGCAGCAGGGCCACGGCATGATCCGCGACCTCATTCTCACACCAGTCATTTGGGACATTAGTGACCAGGATATTGCGCCGCGTGGCCGCGTCCACATCCACAATGTCCACCCCCGTACCATAGCGCGCAATCACCCGGCAGCGAACCAGGGCATTGATCACTTTCGAGCTTATCGGCGCATACTGCGCGATAATGGCGTGCGCGTATTGGGCAACATCGATCACTTCGTCCTCGCTCTTGCACTGCGCTGCAATCAGTTCCAGGCCAGCCCCTTCGATTATCGCGCGTTCGATGTCAACATCGCTATAGTCATAGTCAGCGATCACCACAATCTGTTTCTCGTGTTTCTGCATACCATCTCTCGTTTCTTGTAAAGGGATCTGCGTCTCAGTTTGTGGAGCCGATGCTGCCTCTCAGGCAGCATCAGCGCTAGATGCGTGCTTTCGGCTCCACAGACAGGAGCGCATTCCGGCCAGTTCTAGTTGATGGAGGCTCCATCGGATGCGCCGCGAGCGACGCGGGCATACAGAGACAGAATGCCCTTACTATGGCGCGGCTCCGGTGGCGTCCAGTGGCGTCGGCGATCAGCGAGGATGCGTTCCACCTCATTTTCATGAAGACGTTCCTTGTGAGTCCCAACGATGGCCAGTCGCCGTTCGGGAATATTGATTTCAATCAAATCGCCCTCTTCGACCAGGGCAATCGGGCCGCCATCCAGGGCCTCCGGTGTGACATGCCCGATACAGGGCCCTTTCATCGCGCCGGAATAGCGCCCGTCGGTGACCAGAGCGGTCGTGCTATTGAGTGTAGGATCAGAGGAGAGAATCGCCGAAGCGAAATACATTTCTGGCATCCCATTGGCGCGCGGCCCCTCGTAGCGAATGACCACTACATCGCCTGGCGTAATCTGGCGGTCCACCAGAGCCTTGATCGTCTCCTCCTCAAAGTCAAAAATGCGCGCTGGTCCAATATGGGTGTGCATCTCCCGGGGGACCGAGAAGGTTTTGACCATGGCTCCTCCAGGCGCGAGGTTACCACGCAGCACGGCCACGCCGCCCTCTGTTCCGAAGGGATCGGAGCGCGGACGGATAATTTCGCTTCTGGACACTTTGACGTTGCGCAAGTAGCCAAGCCGTTCGGCAAAAAAGAACCGATTGTGTTCGATCTCCTCCAGGTTCGCGCCCAACGTCTTGCCAGTAACGGTGAGACAATCCAGATGCAAAAGGTCACGTAGCTCGAGCATGACAGCAGGAACGCCGCCCGCATACCAGAAGTATTCGACCGGATAGCGACCGGTGGTTTTGACATTGGCCAGTACCGGAACGCGGCGATGGATGCTGTCGAAGTCATCGATGGTGATCTCGACTCCGATCTCGCGTGCCACTGCTGGCAGATGGAGCAGGGCATTCGTCGATCCGCCAATGGCGGCGTGGAGGATGATCGCGTTCTCAAACGCCTCGCGCGTCAGGATGCGGGCAGGGGTAATGTTCTTCTCAATCAAGCGGAGGATCTGCTTGCCGGTCGCGCGGGCATAGCGTAAGAGTTTCGTCAGTGGCTCTGGAACGAGTGCAGAGCCAGGCAGGGCAAGTCCCAGCGCCTCAGCCAGTACCTGGCCTGTGCTGGCGCTGCCCATAAACTGGCACGCGCCGCAGGTTGGACAGGCTCCGCGCTGGGCAAGCTCTAGATCCTCTTTGGGGGTCTCCCCTCTCTCAACTGCAGCACCCATGGGCCACATCTGATCCGAAGTCACGTAATCAGGGGCATTCAACTGCGTTCCACCTGGCAGATGAATGGCGGGCAAGTTGCAACGTGCCATGGCAACCAGATGCGCTGGCACCGATTTGTCGTTACCAGAGATCAGTACCATGCCATCGTGAGGATGGCCCAGGGCATGGATCTCTACCATAGCGGCCATGATATCGCGTGAAATCAGCGAATAGCACATGCCGTTCGTCGCCTGGACGACTCCATCGCAGATGTCACTGACGGTGAAAATGCCTGGTTTGCCCCCAGCCTCGTACACGCCATTGCTGACCTCTTCGATCAGTTGTCGGAAGTGGAAGGTGCCTGGATGCCCCATGCCATAGGCACTCTCTACCAGCACCTGCGGCTTGGCAAGATCCTCTTCGGTCCAATTCATGCCCAGGCGGAGCGCATCGCCCTGGAAATTCACGGCGCGGAGTCGTTGGCTCCGCAACTGTTGTGCGTCGTGTGGCATTTGATGCACTGCTTTCGTTCTCTATCATCAATCATGATACGCTGTGACAATGATACAAAGGTTCATTCCAGGATCGTATCAGGTCGCAACATCTTGACTGTCCTCACGACCGAAAGGAAATCACGCTCTTAATGCCCGCAGGCCGTCTGAGAATGCGTTCAACAGCCTGTTCAATGGGGGTGCGTTGTGCCATCAACGTACGCACAGCATCGGGCCAGCGTTGATGGAAGGTCTCCAGATCTGCGATTGCAGCGCTGAAATCATGCGGTCCCGCGTTAACCGTTCCCAATACGACCTGATTTTTTAAGACCATTTCGCGAAAGAGCGTTGCCGGGTCCGCTTCAACCAGCGTTTGCCGCCCAGGGACACCTGTGAGCACATAGATACCATTAGGACCCAGGCCGTGGAGCACTTCCAGTGCGAGCAGGGAATGTCCCACCGCTTCATAGACGAGATCGATTGGACCAATGTGTGCTTCGAGCCCAGATGCGGGAACACGCTGGCTCGAAAGGTAGGTGGCACCAATAGCATGTGCCACCTCGATCCGGGGATCTGGCTCCTGCTCTCGTGAATAGATGAACGTTTCGAACTCGGCGGTTCGTAGGGCCATTGCGCCCAACAAGCCCACCGGACCTGCACCTAAAACCAGCGCTCTGTGACCACGCCCCTGGGTTCGCCCGGAGACCGCCGGATCGATCCAGGGAGGGCGACGTTGCATCAGCCCATAGAGTTGATACTCCGCTTTTTTGGCGATGGTTAGCGGCTCCACCAGGACCGCAACCTCGCGCAGATGCTGAGGCGCGCGATTCATATACCGGGCCTCGTCGACCACAAACTCCGTCAGAAAACCGTGCGCCCCTTGAATGCCACGCTCGGTAAAATCACCGGTTTCGCAGAAATCCTGGTGACCAGCGCGACAGGAGCGACATCTGCTGTGCGAACAGGGACGACGCACGGTTGGAACCACCAGATCACCAGCGTTCAATTGGGTGACCGCTGCTCCAACCTCCACGACTTCACCCAACGCTTCGTGGCCAATGATCAGATAATCAGAATCTGTTGGCGGCGTGCCATAGGCAAAGGTACAGATCTCTCTATCCGTGCCGCAGATTCCAATATCGAGCATGCGGAGTTTGACCTGGTTGGGTTGGGTGATGTTCGGTTCCTCCTGCTCAATGAGCGTTACTTCCTGGCTGCCAGGAAACACAGCAACCGCTTTCATCCTTTCCCCCTTGTTCTCTATCCAGTATCAGAAGGCACCTGGCCTTGATATAGTCATATATATGGAGCAATGTGCTTAGAGACTCAGATACAGATGCGAAGCCATTTTCTCCATTGCCTCATTCACGCTCAGACATGCGTGGATCAAGGCTAGATGGGTAAATGCTTGAGGAAAGTTCCCCAACGCTTCGCCCGTCGAAGCAATCTCCTCGGCGTACAGTCCCACGTGATTGGCATAGGTCAGCATATGTTCCAGGGAGAGACGTGCCTCCTCTATGCGTCCCGCTCTGGCCAGCGCTTCCACCAGCCAGAAGCTACAGATGTTAAACGTCCCTTCATGGCCTGCTAAGCCATCGGAAGCCGCCGTGTCAACATCGTACCGATATACGTGGGGCGTATGGGTGAGTTCGCGCTGGATACGTTCAATCGTTGCAACCATGCGCGGATCACGCGCCTCGATAAACCCAGTAAGTGCAAGCAACAGAGCACTGGCATCTATCGCTTCTCCACCATAATATTGCACAAAACTATGTTTTTGCTCATTCCAGCCCTTGTCCATAATCTCGCGATAGATCTGCATACTTATCTGCTGCCACTGGTCGAGCGGTGCCGGGAGGCCTCGTTCGCGAGCGAGCCGGCCAGCCCGATCAAAGGCAACCCAACTCATCAGGCGGGAATGCAGAAAGTGCCTGGGTCCACCACGAACTTCCCAGATTCCTTCATCTGCCTCCTGCCAGTGCTGAGCCAACCAATCGAGTTGCTGGCACAGATGCAGCCAACTCTCGTAGGTCAGACCCCGGTGACGAGCATAGACAAAAAGGACATCCATGAGTTCTCCGTAGATATCCAGCTGACGTTGGGTCGCAGCCCCATTGCCAATGCGCACCGGGCGGCTTTGCCGATACCCATCCAGGTGGTCCAGGCAGATCTCCGGCATGTTGTGTCCACCATGAATGGTGTACATGGGTTGAAGTTCTCCCCCTTCCTGTAACTCGTTAAGGCGCCCTTTCAACCAGCCAGTAAAAGCTTCCGCCTCCTCCGTAAAACCCAGCGCCAGCAGGCTATCGAGGGTAAAGGCAGCATCACGAAACCAGGTAAAACGGTAGTCCCAGTTGCGCTCGCCCCCAATGCTTTCTGGTAAACTGGTCGTTGGTGCTGCTACAATCGCCCCGGTAGGTGCATAGGTGAGCAACTTTAAGGTCAGGGCGGAACGTTGCACATGTTCGCGCCAGCGCCCCTGATACTGACACTGGATGATCCAGCGCAGCCAGTAGCGTCGCGTTTGCGCAAACTGGTCCTCATACATGCCTTGCACAATGGGATGCGGGAGCAGATCTTGATCCTGTGAACTATCCAGGAAAAAGAAGGCCGATTGATCTTCAGAGAGCGTAAAGGTTGCTTGTGCACCAGCTTGCCCATCATCACTCAAAGGGACAGACGAAGAAAGTGCCAGGCAGAGCGTTGGACTGCGAAAGACCGCGCCGTGCTCAGAAAACTGCAAGGTATGAGAATCACGTGCATAATGAAAAGCAGGACGACAGGATAGCTGGAATGTGAGCGATCCACGCACCATATGGACCGCGCGCACCAGGTGATGCTCGTGGTGCTGCGTGCATTGCTCTTTGATCGGCATAAAATCCGTGATTTCACCAACACCATCATTGGTGAAAAAGCGTGTCATCAGAATATTGGTCTCGGGGAAGTACATCTGTTTGGTGTTGAGAGGTTCCTCTTCGAGAGGAGCGAGGCGAAAAGATCCCCCTTTGTCGGCATCCAGCAAAGCTCCAAAGACGCTGGGCGAGTCAAAATCAGGCAGACAGCACCAATCGATAGATCCGTTCGTGCCTACCAGCGCCACGGTATAGAGATCCCCGATCATCCCATAGGCTTCGATGGGAAGATAGCGCGTCTCTGCGGAAGGGAGAGTCTGTTTCGATCGTGTTTTGAGCATGGTTGTTCCCTTTCCGGGTAGCCATTGGGCCAACGAGAGATTTTCTCTTTGTCACACCCACGAGAGACGGTAGCGTAAGAGCGCTCCAACGCCTCCAGCATCTCTCAGCTGATCATGCCCCTGTACGGTCTCTACTCCGGCACCGGAGAGGATTGCCAGGTGGACAAGCTCATTGCGCTCTTGCGCATCTAGGGGCGCCTCTCCTGCCAGTATCAGGGTCTCAGCCTGCCCGTGCGTCAGGGCATCTCGCGTTTCTTGCGGCCCAATCACGCCGAGACCTTGTTCACGAACGGCCTCCATCAAGCGATTCGTGATGCTGTGCGACTCATCTTCCTCGATCTGCGCAAGCAAAGGTGCAACCTCTTCCTGCACTGAAGCGGCTGGCGTACGGATATCCAGGCGCATTACTTGCTCAGAAACGAGGGGTTCAAGTTGTGGTGAAAGGGCTCGATGCAGGAGCGGAAGAGCAACTGCATCGCCAGCCAGGATGACACGGGTAGCTCCCTCGCGTGTAACCAGCGTTTCAAGGGTTGCAGCCATCTCGCGTGCGAAGTCCAGGCGACGGTTCTCCACCCGCCGCTGGTAGCGCTTCTGATTGAGTCCACCGGTATTGCGTTGGCGATAGTAAAACGGATCTTCATCCGCTCCGGCCACCTCCTGGAGAAAACCGCGCCGCGTCACAAACAGGCGAGCGGTGTTCGTATCTACGAGGGCAACTACCGCCGTTTCTTGCTCATCAATCAACCGGGCGAGTTGAAAAAGATCAGGGAGCGGCTCCAGCACCAGTTGATTCTCGAATGGCACGCCGGTTTCAAGTACTTCGAAAAGCTGATGGCGATGACAGGCAAAAAGAGCGACGCCGGAGAGCCACGGCTCGGCATGTTCATCGAAAAAGCGTTGCATACGGGCCACATCAGATCTGAAATCATCTAAAGCTTGACCTCGTGGTAGCAGCGTTTTCTCAATGGCTCGCGTGCGATCCTTCAAGAAGATCTGAGCGGTACGCAGAGCAGGATTTTCTCCTGTCGTTTGTGGACGCAGATCCAGGTAGAGGCTGAACACCAACGCATCACCAGGATCAAAGGTCGCCAGCATACGTAAGAGCTGTTGTGCCGTGTGCATGAGTCTCGATCTCCTTCTTCTCTCTTCGGCGAACGCGATCTGGCACTTTTTGGCCGGCATACGCGCCGAGTCATACGACCTTAAGCAGGTTGAGCCCCTGGCGGCTGTATGTGGGCCGCTTGAGGACGCGAAACAAAAGCGCGAAGAGCCGCAAGAATTCCACCGATCACGGCAAAAATGCCCAGGATAATCGGCAGCACAAGCGCTCCAATGAGTGGGTTGAACAGCAAGATCAACCCAAAGATGATATTGAGGATGCCCAGAACAGCGAGGCCGAAACCACCACCACTGAATGCATGGATGATTTGTGCTACGCCCATGATGAGTGCTTCTATCGCCAGGATGATCACCAGCACCACTGGGACGAGAAAGGCGCTCCATAATGGGTCTCGTAAGACAAGTAGACCCGCAAGAACACCCAAAATGCCAGTGACCAGCTTCCAGCCCCACTGGTTCCTATCAAGACAGAGGCTGGCAAAAGAGAGGGTACCGGTGACTAACCAGTAGGCTCCAAGCAGTTGCACGAGCACCAGAAGCGTCATTCCTGGTGAGATGAGGAGTAACACCCCTACAATAAACATAGCAATCCCTGCGATCATGACAAGCCACCAGGGCGTATGGTCTCTCGTAGTTGTTCCAGTCATGGATGCAAAATGTGGGCGCATGTTTATCTCCTTTTCTGAGGGTCCTCAATGTATATCACCTATCACAAGCGCTGCTTCTGTTGGGCGTCGATTAGATCATGAGCCGTTCCAGGTGATCAACCGATTCGGGTACATCGACACTTCCACATCCGAACACATTGATACTGCCCCAGCGGCCGCAGAGGCCTGACACGTTCAGCGTTTGCGGATCACGGAGACATCGGCGTCAGCCCAGCATGAAGGAAGATTCTTTGTACGGCACGGTTTTTCATAGTAGGTGCAAAGATCTACGTCCTACCACGCTTGAGCGCATCACAAAGGTGACTGGACTGTCACTTGGTGGTACACCAAAGCGGGCATTCACCGTGGATAATCCGTCTTTGAACGGTTCAGACACTCACAGGCATGTTGAATTTTTCCCATGTTTGACCCCTTTTCTCAGCTTGACTCAGTATAGCTCAGCTTTGGGGGGGGGTCTCTTTCAAACGGGGGGAGGCTCAACAAACTCGATCCCGTACTTTGTCGCAAGCCGTTGCAGCTTTTCCCTCTCAAGAGGCTTGGGAGTCGGAAGGGAGCGTGTCTGTGCTGACTCCTCTCAGATGTCTCGTGATCACCAATGACCGGAGTCCTATCCGCTCGTGTGCTCCTGAGAACTTCTTCGAACCTCCTGACCTGACAGGCACCGGGTAGTGAAGCGATCGGGAACGTCATCTGATCGATCGCCTGCTTCCGCTGATGAGAAGATTGGCCGAACGATTTTTGAGGCCAGCACATTGCTGGCTTCCCAACTGACGATCACTGCACGCCTGTGCTG
>JAFMRP010000824.1 GCA_017354095.1 Ktedonobacteraceae bacterium | reverse complement strand
GGTTTGCTTGCCATAGTGATCGATCCTCCTGCTCATGTGTAATGGTTTTGATTATTGTTTAAGAGGAGTATACAGGGGGAATGGTGACATCCCTATGTCACTGTGGCGCTTTTTGAGGCTTTTCCCGAGCTATTTACTAGTGCAATCACGCTCAATCTGTTACTCAGGTGTCTGTGAACATTCGACTCTGTCCCAATGAATCCGGCGCTGTTACTGTCAATTGAACTGTCAACCCTAAAGACTTTTCCAGCGCTTTATTGCTGGCTTTTCGTAGGTGCGTTCGCAGGGTTCACTCCGCTTTATTCATCCTTACTTCATATCCCCCAAATCTTCTCATATACGCTCTCCTGAAGATACCGTAACATCAGGGATCGTTGCGCTTTCGGTGATTTGCAGGAGATCCTCGCTGGTCAGGTTGGTCTGAATGCTGACCTGTACCGTTTGCTCGGTCCCATCCAGGTTCGTCACCTTCTGGTGAGAGTTCTGAACCGTTTCCGCGTGCGATCGCATCACTTCGGTGGTTACCCCTCTCAATATGGCAGGGGCATGCTCTGCTTGGGTGATGGTGATGGTTCTGCCGAACACGCGTTGCGTGATCACGATATGTGACGCTTGACAATACTCCGAATGGGTGAGGGTCACCACGGTGCGATGATCCACCTGTGAGATGACGGGCGTGGAATGGACATCATGGCACTCGAGTCTGCCGATGAACGTCGTAAATGGCCCGACAATGGGGGCAGCCACGGCTAGCCCTCCTCTGGTAATCAGGGAGACCAGATACAGAGCCGTGACAATAGAGCCACCAAACACCGCCCAGAAGGTGGGAGACTTCTTGATCGTTCTCCCTGGTTTCCAGGCCAGCACATAACTGCTGCCAAACACCCCCAAGAGCATCCCCATCCCCAAACCACCGAGTGCCGTGAGCAGCGAAACGAGGGCGAGGATGATCCCTGCGGCTCCCGCTGTCTGGGTCTGCGAAGGAGCCAGGAGTGCAATGAGCCCCATGGCGAAGAGGAGTCCTCCTGCCATAAGCCCTCCCCAGAGGGTATTGGCGGGAATAAAGGTACTCTGGAGCAGGCAAACAGGTCCCCAGAGGATGAGCACGCTGGCCAGGAGCATACACAAGGCACCCCAGCAAGGGCGCTGTCGATACCAGCATGTAATGTGAGACCACCACCTCTTTGCCGGAGTCTGATGCTGCTTATCTGGTGATTGAACTGGGGACGGTTTTACATACCACATCGTGTTTGTTCTCTTTGCAAGGGAAGCGATCCCATACTTCAATGCCAAGGGGAACACTGATGTCAGTGTCTCTCCACGAGCCAGACGAGGTGTCCGAGAGATGTCGTCCTTCTCTCGATGACCACCATCTGTTTCGCGTTTTTCGTCTGGCTGACGGTCGTCCACGAGGAAACGGTATTTTTCCCGCTTCCTTCCTTTTCGTATGTAGTATAAAGACAAGAGGCAAAAGACAGAGCAGGGAAATGAAGTAGTACGGGAAAGTGGTACATCTGAAATGGAATGGCCTTATCTGCGCGAAGACACAACAAGATCTCTGCCACTGATCATGAGAGCCAGACCTTGACTTGGATCGATGAGCGGTACGTCATCGGCTGGATCCATCAGCGATGTCGACATGGGGGCAATGCGTAATATTGCAGCAGTCGTCTTTGGTCACCACTGCAGAGAGATGATAGCATAAGCGATCCTTGATGATCTGCCTGCCGTGATGGTGCTCGCCTTCTTCCCAAGCTCTGTGGCGCAGAGACAAGTTGAGGTAAGATAGGACGTCTTCTCCATTCTGGCTAGAAATGCTCGACACGCTGTATTTGCTCTTGTATAATGAGAGTACGTGGTGTTTATTCATATAATGACAGGCAAGAGCAGAAAGTACAACTATGAAAGACGAAACAGGCAACGGACAAAGACGCGACACTCCTCGGGAATCTCAACAGCAGGAGCATCCTAGTACCTATGTCGTCCAGGATCGCGAGAACCAACGAGAGATGCTGCGCTTGATGATTCAGGACCGCATGATTACCAACGGGATGGGAGGAGTGCTACCAGAACAGCCTGATCCTACGGTCTTCCGACGGGTGTTGGATGTCGCATGCGGAACAGGCGGATGGGCGATTGAGGCGGCTCGGACGTATCCAGAGATGTCGGTCATAGGGATCGACATTAGCCAACGGATGATGGAGTATGCCCGTGGGCAGGCTGCGGACCAACAGGTGAGCGACCGGGTCGAGTTTCAGGTCATGGATGCCCTGCGCATCCTCGAATTTCCTACTGGCTTCTTCGACTTGGTGAACCTGCGGTTTGGGGTCAGTTTTCTGCGGACGTGGGATTGGCCCAAGATGATCAGCGAACTGCTGCGCGTGACCCGTCCAGGAGGCATCGTCCGAGTCACCGATGAGGAGATTATCCACCGGAGCAACAGCCCGGCGCTCACGGAATTCTGGGAGTTGTTCCAGTTGTCCTTCTACCGGGCGGGACATCTCTTTGCGGATGAAACAACGGGATTGACCGATCACCTGGCACGTTTGCTCACGCAGCATGGATGCCGGAACGTCCAGACGAAGGCCCATGCGCTAGCTTTGCCAGCAGGTACCCCTGAGGGACAGGCGTATTACGACGATGTTGCGCACGTGGTGCAAACGACCCGCCCATTTTTGCAGAAATGGGCAGGTAGCACTACTGGGGACTACGACGGGATCAGGCAGCGTCTTCAGGAGGAGATGCTGCGTCCCGATTTTCGTGCGACCTGGAATCTGCTGACGGTCTGGGGGAGCAGGTCCTGATCCTCTTTCGAGGAGGTCAGGGCGAGCGTGCCAGGGATCCTCATGAGGTACTACTGGGCTGGCTGCCTTCGCGTGAGGAATGTCAGATCAGATACCCCTCCAGAACCCGCAAAGTGGCTGAATGCTCCTGAGTTTGAACAGGTATTGCACCGTGGGGTGGCAGCGCTCGGACGCTTTGGGAAGCTTTCGTATACTGAATGTAAGGTATGAGTCCTCCTCTTGAGTGAGGAGCAGGGAGCAGGGTCAGCGCGAGCCCGCTCCCTGCTTGTGTTTGCGAGTAGTCTCTATACTCAAAGTGGGCCAAGTGCTCAATTGCATGGGCGGGCAGGAACATAAGGCGTCCAGTGTTCCTGCCCGTTGGCATCGCTCCTGCTGCACCAAGGAACCCGTACTCTCCGTCTCGACTTCTCAGGTCAGAGAGAAGAAGCAGCCTTCTCTCTGACCTTTTCTTTTGCTGGTGGTATCCTCGGGTACGTGCCACCGTCGTGCTTGCAGAGCGATCCTCACACACGATACGATACCAGGAGTGCTGGGGACATCACAGACTCACGTGTTTTCACGTTGCCCACCTCCTTAGCACCTAGCACGTTTTGCTGGGGCACCCTTGATCATCG
>JAFMRP010000823.1 GCA_017354095.1 Ktedonobacteraceae bacterium | reverse complement strand
GTGTTACGTAGCAGGCTCTTGGCCATGCCAACGATTCTGGCTGGCTCTCCACTTCCCCGCTGTTGATTGGCTGGGAGGAACCAATTCCAACAGCGTTTGTAATTGGAGGAACTCGTCTGCTGCGGATAGAGCAACACGAAGCCATGCTGTTCTGCCAGGAGATTCATAGAGGTGCCAGTCGCAAAGTCTGCTGCTGTTTGCGTACAGCCGTGTAACATGATGACCAGCGGAACGGGTCCGCTCACCTGATAGGTTTCCGGGGTGTAGACAAAATAGGGATAATTCCCATGCGTATCAACATACAGATACTGTTGCCACATAGACTCCTCGTTCGCGCCTTGCATGAATGAGCAAGGATCATCGTCTGTGATGACATCTTTCGCATCATTGGCTTTGACCAGTTGTGTTCTGTTATGCTTCACGAGCCTCACTATCGTCACGAGAATCAGTAGCTTCAGGACACGCTCTCGCTTCGATCTTCTTCAAAGCCGCCAAAAGGATATTGAGCTTGTCGTCTACACGTTCCAGGCGTCCTGCCAGATCCCCTAGCATCTCAGTTCGCTGGAGGGTGGAGGAGGAGAGGACATCTCGTTTGTCGTCTACGCGTTCCAGGTGCTCCGCCAATGGCTCTCCGACCTGGTCAGTAGCTACCTTCAAATAGCCGTCTTCCAAGTGCATTAAGGCATCCTCGATCGTATAGACTCTTTCTTCGAGCGAAGCGACAAACTCCTCCAGGCGGGTTACAACTGAACGTGTGGGAAGCTGAAGATTTTGGAAGAGTTCTTCGTTTACTCGATAAAAGGTTCCAACTGCACTCGTAGAGGTCTCTGTAGCTGTTCTCCATAGATCAAATATCACATCTGTCCACTGTTTCCACACTTCCGCAGGGTCAATGGGGCTGGCCTTCAATTGCCTCTGAGCCACTCCGGCACTCTTCATCCAGAAGTTGTAAAGACCGAAGGAAACTCTGAATGCTTCTTTCTCATATGCAAGCAGACCTGGCCACATCCTGGTGATGGTCTCGTTCCAATCCTTCCACAGCTCCAGCGGGTCTGTGGACTTATGAGCATTTGCTTCACTTGGCACGGCGATCTCCCTTTGACTGCACCTGAAACTGGTACTGCCCGCTGCGAGCACGTTCGTCCACTCATAAAGGCTTGAAGCACATCATCATCTTTTGATGCATGGATAGACCGATAGTGGTAGTGTTGAGGAGAGCAAGCAGATATGGCACACCAGAACGCATCTCCAAAGGACTTATTAAGATATCTTAACCATCCCCAACTCATCTTTGCAAGTTAGTCCCCCAGAAATACCAGGGAGTCTGAGGAGGCTTTCACGTTGCTCATGGGGGAATGCATGACACGAATTTTGCAAGCCGGGCGTGTATGCTGTGGTGATGACACTTTTACCATAAGAGACAAGGAGGAACAGCATGAAAGCCAGGCGCAGAGCCCTCGTATTGCAAGGCGGAGGCGCACTTGGAGCCTACGCCTACGGAGTGATCAAAGCTTTGTATGAACAGCCTGGTTTTAGCCTGGATATCATCACGGGCGTCTCAATTGGTGCGATCAATGCTGCGGTCCTCGTAGGAGCCAGAGACGACCCAATCAAGACACTGGATGAACTGTGGAGGAAACGCCTGGCTGTCAGGAACTGGTCTTTTATGCCGTCAATGTTCGAGCGTTACAATTCCCTGCTTGCCAACCCAAATATGTATTGGCTACGCCCATCCTATGTCTATACCCCCCTGCTAGCCCCATTCCTGGAGACGAGTATCTATGATACTGCGGCACTGTGCCGGACTCTCGGTGATCTGATCGATTTCAATCGGCTCAATCGCAATACAATTCATCTGGTTATGAGTGCCGTCGATATCGAGAGCGGCGAGGTCATGTACTTCGGTAACCAGAGTGAAGTTCCTCTCTCCGTCGAACATATTCTCGCCAGTGGGGGACTGGCCCCGGGTTTTCCCATGACCAACATCAAAGACCCACTGACCGGCAAAGAGAAATGGTATTGGGATGGCGGCTTCTCCTCCAACTTGCCGCTGGCTAAGGCCATTGACCTGCTTGAACGGGCCGATGCTGGTAACTCGGATGTGGAACGAGAGCTGATTGTCATCGAACTCTTTCCTATGCGCGCAAAAGTGCCTACAAACCTGATCGAGGTGCAGGATCGCGTTACGCAATTGATCTTCTCAAGCAAACTGATCCTGGATGAACAGTTATTTAAAAAGATGAATGCCTATGTGGACCTCATCCAACAGATTGATCAGGCTCTGCCTCCAGAGAGCGAGCTTCGTCAGCACCCTGGCTATCAGGAACTCAAACACCACAGAAAAATCGATTCGTTCCTCGTCTTTACCTCGGCCACACCTGGTTCAGCTTCGGGAGCCAGTGACTTTTCGCAAGCCACAATCGAGCGCAAGATTGCTGCCGGCTATCGCGACGCGCTTACCCAACTTGAGGAGTTTCGCCGAAGGTCGCAGCAAGACCAGGACGACCATCCCAATGTCAACCAGCAGGTGAAGCAACAAGGTGTTTGAGCCATTGCCTCTATGGTGGCTCCCTTTCACATTGTATAGCAACAAGGAGAGAGCGATGAGCAAGAACATCCCTGCGGATCCCCACTCGCTGAAAGTCAATGGCATCCACTTACACTATGTGACCTGGGGCCAGTTCAGCCAACCAGAGCGCGCCGTGTTGCTCGTGCATGGCCTCACGCACAATCACATGATCTGGTCTGAATTTGGGCCACGCCTTGCCGAATACGGCTGGTACCTCATCGCACCAGACTTGCGCGGACGTGGTTGGAGTAGCAAGCCACCGCATGGCATCGGCATCCCCTACCACACTCATGACCTGCTGCTGCTCTGCGATTCGCTCGGTTTGCAACGAGTGCATTTCATCGGTCATTCGCTCGGAGCACTGATCGGTTACTTTCTTGCTGCCGTTTATCCACATCGCCTGAGCAGGTTCGTGGCGATAGACGCGGGCGGACGAGCTTCACCGCAGATACAAGACATTCTCCGAACGGTGCTGGAACGGTTGGGACGTGTCTATCCCTCACTCGATGCCTACCTGCAAGACATGCGGAAGGAATCGTCACCAGTCCATCCCTGGAATGACTTCTGGGAGAGGTACTATCGTTCTGACGCCGAGATACTGCGGGATGGGACCGTGACCTTACGCACTTCCAGAACGGCTGTTGTCGAGGAGATGATCGTCAATGCAACGATCAATACTGGCGTGTTGCTCCCAGCCATCAAAGCGCCAACGCTTCTGCTGTTAGCAGGTCAGGGCACTCGCCAGCCTGACTGGTTCGTCCTTTCACAGGAAGAGGCCGAACGCGTGCAGGGGCTCATCAAAGGCAGCAATTTAGAGAAGATTCCCGACGGCAACCATTACACGATCATT
>JAFMRP010000140.1 GCA_017354095.1 Ktedonobacteraceae bacterium | reverse complement strand
TGCTCTTTTTGCAACGCTCCTTCGTTTCTCAGCGACACTGCCCACACACTATGGATGACGTTAGGAAAAGTGCTTTAGTTCCCCTGCAAAAAAGAGGGCCAGCAAGCATTTTTGACTGGCAAACCCTCAAAAATGCTTGCTGGCTCGCTGTGAAAAAATCCTTTCAATTCAAGTGTTACTGGGCAGGCTCCTGGGAGAAGGCAGCTTGCACGGCGTTCTCCTGCTCTTCCTGCTCGGTAATCTGCTCCAGCGATCGCCGGCTGGTGAGCGGCCCGAATAGTCCGACACCCAGCGCGACAATGATCCAGCAGGCAGCGATATAAATGAAGACACTGCCATAGCCAAAACCTACGAAGAGAAAACTGACAATCGGTGGCCCAAAGGCATTCGCGAGCCGCCCAACGCCATAGGTGAAGCCCGCACCAGAAGCGCGCGCTTCCGTCGGATACAACTCTGGACTGTAGGCATAGATAAAGGCCGCGAATGTCTGAATGAATACGGAGACCAGGAAGCCGAAAATCACGATCAATAATGGCTGGAATGTCGCACCATAGAGCAGGCCAAAGATTGCGATGGCCACGCTCGTAATCGTGAGGCTCCATTTACGATCCATACGATCCGAAACAAAGGCTGCGATCAAGGCCCCAATTGGCGCGCCTATGGCGATCGCTGAAGAATAGGTTAATGTGTTGACCAGTGAGAAGCCATGCTGCTTCAGTAGCGTCGGTACCCACGATGTGAAACCGTAGAAACCAAGCGTCTGGAAAATCCAGGCAATGAGCAGCACCAGTGTCCGTTTGAGATACACGCCGCGAAAGAGCTCGCTATATGGCACCGAGCGCACAACTTGCTGGGTGCTGGCCTCCCTGGCGGGCGCTAATGGACCCCTTTCCGCGCTGACTACTTCCTCAATATGGCTCATTACTTCATCGGCTTCTCGCGTTTTGCCGTGTTTCTCGTACCAGCGAGGTGACTCGACCATCTTGCTCACAAAGAAGAGCGCAAGTATCCCTAACGCGCCCCACACAAAAACCAGGCGCCAGGACCAGTCTGCTAGAGGAATGATGAGCCGGGCGACCCAGGAGGTGGCGGGAATGCCGATTAAGCCGATGGTCATCACCCACCCCTGGAACCTCCCTCGCACTGCGGCCGGAAAAAACTCGCTGATGTAGGTGTTGGCTATCACGGTCATGGCGGAAAGTCCGATGCCGGTGAAAAAGCGGAAAATACCTAGCGATATCGGATCCCACGCTGTCGCGTTCAATAGCGAAAATACGGAGTAGCCGGCGACGGTGTAGATCAACCCTCGCTTTCTACCCACACGATCGGCGAACCATCCCCCACTCACTCCCCCTACAAACATGCCGATGAATGAGAGCGATGTAATGAGGGCTACCTTGTCGACGCCAAACCCTTCGAGCGCCGGAGCCGTGTAGGCAAAGGTATTAAGGTCACCAAATTCAAAGAAATACGCGAACGCTAGACCAATGAGTACAAGACGATGCACGGAACTGATCGGTAGCCGGTCCAGGCGGTTGGCAACATTGACTTCATTGCCCGCTAGCTGCTGTGCCATAGCATACTATCCTTTCTCTCTTCCCGAACGCCAAAGTTCAGAATAAAAAAACTTACCTCTCCAGGGCGTGATGCATATAAAGCGTGCCGTCCGCGATTCGACGCGCTGTCCGATAACCGGCGGCTCGCACGATACGTACCGCGCCATCTCTGGCCGTATCCGTTTCGATATCAACGTCGATTACACCCGTTGGATGCCCAATCTGCACGATTGCCCGCTCTGCTCGGTCTGGATGTCGCACCCCATGTACAATGCTCCCCGGAATATGCGCGGCAGCCCCGGTCGCGATGGCTCCAGTGAGCGCGTAGGCGGCATGGCACCTCCCCATGGACATGATCCGTGCGACAAAATCAACCTGCTCCGAAGTGCCCGCGTGACGATCAACCTGCACGGGAGCGACCATCGCGATCTTTGGCACGCCCGGCGTTACTGCCGCTGCACGCTGCCATTCATCGACCCAACCGAGCATGACTGCGACCTTCCCCCGAATCTCCTCCAGCACCTGTGGCACGCCCGGCCGGCTGTCGATCTCCGCCGCCGATTCTCTACCACTGAGTCCGATATCCCGCGCTCGCACGAATACGACCGGGTTCGCGGCATCGACCAGCGAGATCTCAATCTCAGACCCCTGCACTTCAAGCAGATCAGAGGGATGCCCGCTGGGCAATAACCTGCCTGTTATACTGCCTGCCGGATCATAAAACCAGAGCCGTTGCAGGGCTCCCTTCCCCGGCACTCCGGCGATTTCAAAATCCCCTTCGCACTGGGCATGGCCGTTCTGCACGGGTACTTCCGCTACGATCAACTTCTGGGTGTTGCGGTTGAGAATACGCACAGCGGTGATACCCTCTCGCGCACGTACCAGCCCCTCGTCAATGGCGAAAGGCCCGACTGCGGCGGAACAATTACCACAACTGCCGCCGTAATCTACCATCGGACGCAGAATGTTGACTTGCCCAAAGGTGTAGTCGATGTCAATATCTGCCCGTTCAGAAGGCGCGATAATGCACGCTTTACTGGTCAGCGAGGTCGCGCCTCCCATCCCGTCAATCTGGCGCGGATCAGGGCTGCCAAACGCTTCCAGCAATAAGCGGTCGCGTTCCCCCCCCACAGGCGGCAGATCATTTTCTTTGAATATCAAACACTTGCTCGTCCCACCTCGCATCAAAACGAAGCGTATTGCTTGCTGCTGCATAACCATCTCAATTAACCTGCTGTCGCGACCTGCTTCGCCAGGGCATGGCGAGCTGCGCCGCTGCCTGCGCGTCGCCCAAAAACCGAACCGGCCATGAGCCCGCTGCCTCCGGGATAATTATGGTAGAAGAGTCCTCCCACCAGCTCTCCAGCCGCGTACAATCCCCCTATCGGCTGCCCCGCCCGGTCAAGTACCTGCGCGTCCATGTCGATCCGCAGGCCACCAAATGTGAACGTAATTCCACAGGTGACGGCGAAGCCATAGTAAGGAGGCGTGTCAAGTGGCTGCGCCCAGTTGGATTTGGGTGGCTGAATACCAATGGTCTTCTTCCCGTCTTTGATGGCGGGATTGAATTCGCCTGCTTGCACCGCTCCATTGAACTGGCTTACCGTGTATTCCAGGGCCTCCACGCTCACCCCGAGCTTTTGTGCCAGTTCGCCTATGCTGCCAGCTTCAAAACGCGATACACCAGGAGCGGTATATTCATCCTGCCGCAGCAGTGGCTCGGTTTTGGCATCAAAAAGCTGATAGGCGATGGCTCCGGGCTGGCGCAGAATCTCGGCACCATATTTAGCATAGGTGTAATTGCGGAAGTCGGCCCCCTCATCGACAAAACGCTGCCCCTCGGCGTTAACCACCAGGCCCAGCGGATACGATTGTTTGGTGAGCAGGTTGGTCAGTTCACGATCACCCACCGGCGGCGCGGCTGCGTCCCAGGCGGTAGCATGACAACCGCTCCAATGCCCATACGGTTGCGCCCCTGCCGCGAGGGCCATCTGCAGCACCTCCCCGGTGTTGTATGGTGTGCCGCGCACCTTGGCGATATCCCAGTTGGGACCCAGGTACATAGCTCGCAGTCTCGGATCAGCCTCAAATCCTCCACTCGCTAGCACTACGGCGTGGCCCATAATCTCCTCGCGCCCCCGTGGACCCTGGCAGACGACGCCGCTGATATGCCCGCTCGCGTCCCGCAATAGCTCAACGACCGGAGCGTCATAGCGCACCTCTATACCATGGGCCTGCGCCGCCGCCAGTTGCTGTTCGATCAATCCCTTCCCTCCTCCTTCTATCCCCACATTCAATCCGCCCCAGAAACGCAACTTTCCATTCACCCGGTACGCCTGGCGCGCGTAGAGCAGCGTCCAACGCAGTCCCTTGCTATGCAGCCAGCGCGCCGTCTCCATCGATTCATTGACCAGGATGGAGGCCAGCTCGGGATCACTCCGCCCCTGCGTGACGCGCTGCATATCCGCCATAAAATCGCGCGCCGTGTACGGGGGCAGCTCGATCTCCTCCGCCTGCTCATCGCTCAGCGTATCAAGGATTGACCGCAAATCATCGAGACCTTCAAAGACCATCCGAAACGCGCCCGCCGTAAAATAACTGTTACCCCCCAACCATTCGCGCGGCGCCTTCTCTAACACAAGCACCCGCTCAACCCGCTCCCGCGCAGCCAGCGCGGCTGAGAAGGCCGCGTTGCCCGCTCCCACAACAATCACATCCTGCATAGATCCTTTCCCCTTTGCTCTGTACCTGCTGATCCCCTCTTTTCATCACTGTATACAACTGTATACAATAATCTATATAACATCGGCACCCTATACCTGTCAAGGGAGTGAGCGAAACACGTTTCTCCTGCCGGTGGCAAACGACAACGTGCGGAAGTGAATTCCGCATCACCTTGTCTATACCGGGCTTGTCACATATGGATACCCGCTTCCCTGCGCTATAAACTTCCCTCCCGTATCGCCCGCATCCGCACTTCAAACCTCATCGCCTCTTCCTCCCTGCTCAACTGCCGCAACAGACTCGTATAGTGCTCCAGGAGGCCAATCAATTTCGGATGCTCCACCCCTACAATGCGCTCCCTGATCATCAACGCACGCTGCAAGAGCGGCTCAACCTCTTTATACCTCCCCTGCTCCTGGTAAATGGATGCCAGCGTGCCAAGACTATCAGCCGTATCAAGATGCTCATCCCCTAATGCCTGCTCGCGGATGGCCAGGGCGCGTAGGGCGAGCCGTTCAGCCTCCTCCTGTCTGCCCTGCTCCCTGTAGGCCTCTGCCAGACCGTTGAGCGGATGGGCTACATCAGGATGCCCAGATCCTAACACCTGCTCAAAAATGTGTAATGCTTGCTGATATAAGGGGATGGCCTGCTCGTGCTGCCCCTGCTCCCTGTAGAGCTCTGCCAGGTTATTGAGCGACGTGGCTACGTCGGGATGCTCAGTTCCCCACTCCTGCTCTCGTATGGATAACGCGCGTCGATATAACGGTTCGGCCTCCGTGTACTGGCCCTGCTTCCTGTAGTTCTCCGCCAGATTATTGAGTGGATACGTCACATTGGGATGCTCAGGCCCCAGCGCCTGCTCCCAGATATGCAAGGCGCGCTGATACAAGCGTTCAGCCTCAATGTACTGGCCCCGGTCCATGGATATGAGGGCCAGGTTGTTGAGCGGCCTGGCCACCTCGGGGTGTTCAGGTCCCAGCGCCTGCTCCCGAATACGCAGGACGCGTCGCGCGAGCGGCTCGGCCTCCTCGTACTGGCCCTGCTCTCCGTATAGAGCCACCAGTCCATTGAGCGAGGCGGCCACATCAGGATGCTCAGATCCCAATATCCGCTCCCGTATGCGCACAAGACAAACGTATGATCTACCGGACGCTTATGAATCAATACCGTATGAAAAACAATACATGAACCCCCGCCTATAGGGGAAGGAGTATCTGATGTTTCTGAAAAAACTCTCGACGTCGAAAAAAATCTCGATCTCTCTGGCTGGCCTGGCAGTGCTGACGCTGGCCGTGGCTCTGCTCATCGGCTCTTCCGCCATGCAGACGGATGCCGCCAGCCGCTATGTACGCGGAGATGCCTGTGGCACTGGTGTCTGCGGAAGTGCTACCTTTCAGTTCCGCAACAGCGCCCAGTTGATGAACATCACCTACTCGGTGAAAGATACGAAGTGCGACAGCCACGATGTCTACATCCAACTTAGAGTGTTCGATCAACGCGGTGGTCATCACGACTTAACACGGCACTATAACAGCAGCGGGTGCGGTGCTAATGCTACCAGGTATGTCTCGGGTTATAGCAACCCGTCATCCGACATCAAAGGTATACAAGTCATCACTTGTGTTGACGATTTTGGCAGCAATACCTGCTACTATTCGCGCTACATCGACGACCCTTACATATCATAATCAACACGCCCGCATCCAAAAACCAGCAGCGGGTATCCCAGGTGGGATACCCGCTATTTGTAATATCTTGCGTAAACCGATTGGTGAAAACCGTCACCCCTGAAACGGTGCCGAGCCCGCCCTCTCGCGCAGCCGCTGCATCATTAACCGGATCGCCATCGCCTCCCTGAAGTGCTGACATGTCAACTGCTCAGCTCTCTCATGATCCTGCTTCACAATTGCCTCCAGAATGAGCGCGTGCTCGTGTAATGCCTCGGGCTGCCGCGGGACAAAATCTAATGTGGTCTTTTGCAACCTCTCGATCTGGCTGCGCAGATTTGCCAGCTCACGATACAGATAACGATTCCGAGCAGCCTGCCAGATACTCTCATGAAACGCGTGATTCAACGCTATCAGTTGCTCTACATCCTGTCGCTCGGTCGCCCTCTGGTAGCTCTCGTGAATCTTCTGTAGGCTGAGCAGGTCAATCTCGGTCCTCGCTGTCGCGGCCAACCTGCTTGCCATCCCTTCCAGCGTTTCTCGTACAGCACACAATTCCGCCAGTTCGTCAGCGGTAAACGCGACTACGACCAGCCCCTGCCCATTGTCCTGAACCAGGCGGTCAACCTCAAGCTTATGCAGCGCCTCGCGCACAGGCGTTCGACTCACCGATGCCAGAGCAGCGATGTTTTCTTCCACCAGGCGCTCATTCTGTCCAAGCGTTCCATCCAGAATGGCGTTACGCAGAAATTCGTAAAGCTCCTGCGCCCTGGATCGCTTGCCAGGCAACAGGATTTTCGAGAGCGGCATGAATTTTACTTACCTATCTATCAATTTTGCCAGAGTACAGCACACTACAATGTATACACCTGTACCCACCATTTTGCAAGGTAGACATACCCCTATGTTGTTGGGTCCGTTCCAATTGTGCTAGAATCTCATATACGTTTTTTTATGAACACCTGCCCAACCACTGTTCATTGTGTTTGGCGATTAATTCTATCTATAATCAATCTTTCTGTTGGGATCACGTCGGCAGATCAACGTAACAAGGTAGCAGGCATAGAATCTTGATGCAACACAATTCAACCGTAGAGCAAGAACGCTGCTTCAGCACAAGGGACTGGGCCAAGGGAAAGGGATGCGGACAACACAATGCACCACGGCAAGTCAATCGCAAGCACACTGCTCGCGCCACACTCTGAACTCACGTCTCTGCTGGATACACTGCCTGATGCGCTGATATTCCTTGATAAGAATGCAACGATTCTCTATGCCAATGCGAGTGCCGCGACCATGGTTGGGGCTAAACAACACGAACTACCTGGCCACACGCTCTGGCAGTCTGCTCCACCGCTCGTCACTCCTGCACTCTATCAGGCAGTGATCACAGCCACACACACACGCAAGCCGCTTCAGGTGACGTATCGTTCTCCGTCCACCCGGACCCGGCTGCGCGTGCATCTCTCGCCCACCAGCCAGGGCGTGGCGCTCTTTTTCTCTGAAGAAACAGAACCAGCACAACTCCAGGATCTCCTTGGCCAGAGCGAACAACGCTACCAGGACCTCCTGGAAAGCACCTCCGATCGCGTCACAATCTTAACCCCCGACGGGCTGATACTGGACGCCAATCAGCGCTGCTTGGCGGATGCACAGGCCCGGCGCGAGACGGTGGTGGGCCGGCCATTCACTGACTTCCCCCTGTGGTCGTCTGTTCCCACCGTCCAACAACAGGTGCGCTCAGCCATTGCACAGGCCAGCCGGGGAGATACCGCGCACTGCGAGGTCCGCATCCTCCCACAGCCAGGACGATCTCTAGACCTGGCTCTGACGATCACCCCCCATCGTGGCGCGAATCAGGCGGTCGAGTACCTGATCTGTGCAGCCCAGGATATCACGGCACGCAAACAGGCGGAAGCAGATCAGCATGTCCTGGTCGAGGCCATCCCCCATTTCGTCTGGATTATGCGCCCCGATGGCTCTTCTGAATACTCTAACCAGCGCTGGTGCGACTATACCAACACGACCACCGAACAACTACAGGGCAATGGCTGGATACAGTCCCTGCTGCACCCCGATGAACGACAGCATGTATTGGAGGTATGGCAGAACTCCGTTCGGACAGGCGCGCCCTATAAGATAGAGCATCGCATACGCGATGGAAAGACTGGAACATACCGCTGGTTTCTTGCGCAGGGTATCCCATACAGGGACGCTCAAGGTACGATTCTGCGCTGGTTTGGCACCTGCACCGATATCGATGAGCAGAAACAGGCCGAAGAGCGAATCCGCGCCAGCGAGCAGAAATTGCGCGTGCTTGCCGAAACAGTACCGCAACTGGTGTGGACAACCCTGGCCGATGGCCGCCTCGACTACGCCAATCAGCGCTATCTCGACTTTATCCATACCGACTTTGAACACCTCCGGGACTACAGATGGCGCCAGTTCGTACACCCCGAAGATGCGGAACGGACTCTGGCTGTTCGACAACATTCGCTCGATACGGGTGAACCCTATGAGATCGAATATCGTTTCAGAGACGGCCGTACTGGAACGTATCGCTGGCTTTTAACCCGCGCGCTCCCGCTGCGCGACGAATCGGGTCAGATCACTAAATGGTTCGGCACCGGCACCGATATCGACGAGCAGAAACGCACAGAACATGCCCTGCGCGAGAGCCAGCAGCGCACACACACTCTGATGGAGTCCAATATTATCGGCATCTTTGTCGCCGAAGGAGATGAGATCGTAGAAGCCAATGATGCCTTTCTGCGCATGACTGGCTACTCGCGAGAAGATCTGCAACAGAGCAGGTTGAATTGGGTCCACATGACGCCTCCCGAATATGTGGTCCTTAACCAGCAGATACACCAGAAACTCAAAATTCACCAGTCTGTGCCATCCCATGAGAAAGAGTATATCTGTAAAGATGGCAGCCGCCTTCCGGTGCTGGTAGGTGG
>JAFMRP010000822.1 GCA_017354095.1 Ktedonobacteraceae bacterium | reverse complement strand
GGCCCACGATCATAGCGACCCTGTCGATAAAACCATTCGTCGTACTCGGCTGCCCGCGCACGATAGTATGCCTGCATCTCTTCCAGGGTACTCTCCGATACAACTTCACTCATCGCTGAATATACCTCTTTCTCAAGCTGTTTTCTCTATAATTATAAACAAAAAAAAGACGACTCCCGGTCAGTGCTCTTCCTTAGATGAAAGAAATCAGCCTGACCGGTAAGCCGGAGCAGGTCACCGTCCTACAAACGGTGATCTGATGGTGGGATGCAGCGCCTTAACGCAAAGCACGACTTCGGTCCAGCCTGGACGAACTGGCCCAGACCCCCGCCTGGCCGCAGATGCAAGTAGCGCTCCATACCACAACAGAGCAAAACAGCCCGACATAACATGATGCCGAACATAAATTCTATACGCATAAATCATGCAAAAAGTTTCGTTTTTCTTCTCCTGCTCACCGACTCCGAAGGACCCTGGTGACAGCGGCAAAGACTTGACAGATTCACTATCTAGACTCTATAGTAATGAAAGGGTTTGTCATGTTTGTTGATCTAGTTTCTCAACATCGGACCAGCTCTGACACTGCTTTGTGGTCGGCAATGTCGCCGCACAACTCACATCAACATCATACCACCATCACACGATGGTAGCACGGTTACAATCGTCCCGTCTTTCAAAGAAGCAGACATGGGTACCAACGGGACAGGGCATCATCACTATCAAGGAAGGGGCCAGCACGATGACAGCCGAACAAAGCAATAATCCTAATAACTTGCTCGGACTAGGAACAGGCAACGGCAGCAAGGTCGAACGTATCAAAGCAGACAGCCACCATCTACGTGGCGAACTTACCCAGGAGTTACAAGACGAAACCAGCAGCCGCCTGTCAGAGCCTCAGATCCAGTTAATCAAATTTCACGGTGTCTATCAGCAGGAAGATCGCGACGCTCGTCAACAACGCAAAAGCGCGGGCCAGGAGAAAGCCTATCAGTTTATGATACGCTCGCGCATTCCAGGTGGCGCTCTGACCCCTGAACAATACCTTGTTGAGGATGAACTGGCGGGAAAATATGGGAATGGCACGCTGCGCTATACGACACGCCAGAGTATACAGCTACACGGCGTGCTGAAAGGTGACCTGCGCACGGCTATCCATAGCATCAATACAGCACTTCTCTCCACTCTGGCAGCCTGCGGCGATGTCAACCGCAATGTAATGGCCTGCCCGGCACCCACAGCCAGCCGGGCCCATGCCCAGGTACAGGAGATCGCGCACAAAATCGCGATGCACCTGGCTCCACGCAGTAAAGCCTATCACGAGATCTGGGTTGACGGCGAGCGTATCCAGACCGTCGAGGCGCCCGAGGATGAAGCCGAGCCAATCTATGGCGCTACCTACCTGCCACGTAAATTTAAGATCGGCGTGGCCTTTCCCGGCGATAACTGCGTTGACATCTATACTCAGGATATCGGCCTGATCGCGCGGCTGGATAGCGAGAACCTCAGTGGCTTCACGCTGGTCATTGGTGGCGGCATGGGTATGACACACGGGAAAAAAGAGACCCATCCACGCCTGGCGGTACCACTCTGCGACGTCACGGTAGAGCAAACACTGAAAGTGGTCGAGACCATCGTAACCGTGCAGCGCGACTACGGCGACCGCCAGAACCGCAAACATGCACGGATGAAATATGTGATCGAGGAGCGTGGTATCGAGTGGTTCCGCTCCGAAGTCGAGCGACGCCTGGGCTACAAACTGCAAGATCCCCAGGAGGTCGTGCTGCACGATGTTGAAGATCATCTCGGCTGGCATCAGCAGGGCGATGGCCGCTGGTTCCTTGGCCTGTATATCGAGAATGGACGTGTCAAAGATACCGATCGCGTGCGCCTGCGCAGCGGGCTGCGCCATGCCATTGAGCAATTCCGCCCCAATGTTCGCCTGACTGCCCAGCAAAATATCCTGCTGACCGACTTGAGCGAAGAGCAGCGCCAGCCTCTTGAAGAGCTACTGCACAGTTATGGCATCTCAACCGATCCCGCCGATGCCGGGATGCATCGCTTCGCAATGGCCTGTCCAGCGTTGCCTACCTGCGGACTGGCCCTGGCCGAGGCCGAGCGCGCGCTACCCTCTCTTATAGAACAGATCGAGGCTGACCTGAACACGCTCGGACTTGCAGGCGAACCTTTGAGCGTGCGTATGACAGGCTGCCCGAATGGCTGTGCCCGGCCCTATATGGGTGATATCGGCATCGTGGGCCGCACTAAAGATATCTACAATATCTACATTGGCGGTGACTGGGCTAATACACGCCTGAACACGCTATACGCGTCTTCGGTGCATTTCTCTCGCATCGCGACTACTATACAGCCGCTGTTAAGCCTGTGGAAAAACGAACGGCAGGAGCGCGAGACGTTCGGCGACTACTGCGAACGCGTTGGTATTGCCTACCTGCAAGAGAAATCGGGCTCACAGGCCGCACTGACCGGCGACTAGGCGTCTGTCCAGGAGAAGAGAATGCCCAACTACTATCCCATCATGCTCGATGTGCGTGGTCGCAACGCTATCGTCATCGGCGGAGATCGCATTGCAGCTGAAAAGGCAGCCGCGCTCAGCGCGGCTGGCGCACATGTGACGGTCATCAGCCCGAAGTTCGGCAAAAAACTGCAAGCACAGAGCGAAACGCTTACGCTGCTTCAGAAGGCATACGAGCCAGGCGACCTGGCCCATGCTTTTGTGGTGGTTGCCGCCACCAATGATCCGCAGATCATCGAGGCCATCTGGCAGGAGACGCAGGAGCGCGGCCAGCTTGTCAATATTGTGGATGTTCCTGCGCGCTGTAACTTCATCTTGCCATCAATCCTGCGCCGCGACCAGCTCACAATCACCGTCTCGACCGAGGGAGCCAGCCCCAGCCTTGCCAAGCGTATTCGCCAGCAGCTAGAAAAGCTCTTTCCGCCCGCCTACGGCCTCTACCTGCGTCTGGCAGCAATCGCTCGCTCACATCTGCGTAAACATGGTGTCTCTTATGAGCAGCGCGATGAGTTTTTCGGCAGCTACTATGACTCCTCCGTACTCAAGCATCTAGAACAGGGTGAAGAGGCTGAGGCCATCAGCAAAACGAGCAGCCTGTTGCGCGATTACGATATTGAGCTATCCACATCAGCTCTCTCCGCAGAGTTGAGAGAGGCGGTGTAAGACGATGCTGCAATATCACCAATCCACACCGCAAACACCCGGCGAGACACAGCGCCAGGGCAAGGTCTACCTGGTCGGCGCGGGCCCGGGCGATCCTGATTTAATTACTGTCAAGGGGCTGCGCTGCTTGCGGCAGGCTGATGTGGTCGTCTACGATCGCCTGGCCAGTCCCGAACTGCTCCATGAAGCGCGCTCGGACGCGCGGCTGGTCTTCGTAGGCAAAGAG
>JAFMRP010000821.1 GCA_017354095.1 Ktedonobacteraceae bacterium | reverse complement strand
CAGTGCTTGCAAACGTACCAAAACCCTGTGGACAGTCACCAGGACGGCCCAAAGGCCGTCTTTCTGGTCATGCTCCTCGTTATCCTGCTGTTAAAAAGGCTGCTTAATCCTCCTTTTTCTTCGGTAGCTGATTTCTCTGATGGTCTCTTGCGACTTTCGGCTATCCCCTCATGGTTAAAACGCAAGCTAAGAGCCTGTAAAAAAAGCTACGGCGGTAATCTTTCCTTGATGAGCTTCTCTTCGAGTTCTGTAAGATATTTTTCAGGAGACTGGCGGAAACGATGTTGCATGCGTCGTGCTTCGTGACGTTGGTTCAGTTCACTTCGCAAGGCACGCCATCGTATGAGATCAGAAGGGTAAAGCTCTGGGCCGCTGAAAGGATGTAGACGGGAAGCAACTGAGGCAGTGATCTGAACGGCTCCACGAACCACCAGGCCCGGGGAAGCCTGTTTTCGCCCGGTCGCGCGTCGTTCATGGTAGCGCGCTGAGCCAAAATACTGCTCTAATTCATTGTTGGTGCGGGGGAGATCAGGAAGGTCATAGCAGTGAAAGAGGCCAGACCAGTAGCTCTTGGTCACTTTCTGAAACGTCGAGAGCATCGTAGCCAGGGGCTCAGATGGGGTTGGCGCTTGTTCCATCTCGGCCAGAAGGTCTTCATACGCCTGACGCACTTCTGCTGTCGTCTGATTTTCTTCATTGCTCAACAGATGCGCAGCTCGATGGACCCATGTATATCCTTGCTTCACACCGGGCCACAGGGACGCTGTTTGGGTGAGTCCTTTGGTCAGCAAAGTCTGCATGCGTTCTCACTCACGCGGCAAGCCCCTTTTTCAGAGACGCGGGTGAGTGAAGCAACAATAGCAGAGAGACGTTCATAAAGTTTGAGACCGGGAGCTTCTAACGGTGGTCTCCCATCATCGGTTAAAGCACTGCGAACCGCCAAACAATAGCCATGGATTACTTCGGCCTCCGCATCGGTGCGTTTTTCGACCACTCGTTCAATCGGACGGACTCCACGCAGATGCTTTTTCAGCTCCTTCTTCGCATGACGATCAGCTTCATAGACCGGCTTAGCCGCCTCGCGCAAGTAATGGAAGTGACACAACTGGTGGGGCACGCCCGGCAACACCGCCTGAACCGCCTTACGGATGGAGTGTTGCCCATCCGAGATGACCCCACGGATGGGCACGTCAACCACCTGTTGGACTTCGCGAAGGAGGTTGGCGAGTTCCGTTTCACAGGCGCTCAGTAAACTTCGAGCCAGGAGGACTTCTCCAGAGAGGCAATCACGCAGCACCCAGAGGACCTCGTGACCCACGTCTGGTTGTAAGCCATCAATGGCAAGAATCACCTGTCCCTGTTCTTTGAAGCGCTCCTGCAAGCGGCGCTGGTCGGAAAGGCTGAGCATGACCAATTCCTCATAGCGTTGAAGCAAATGCGTCACAGTCCGTTCGGCAATGGGAACACCTCGATCATGGAGGGCCTGATGGATTTCCGGGACGCTCCGATGGGAGATATACCGCAAGGAACCAACCAGAGCAATCACATCCAGGCCAAATTCGCCGTGTGGTAAAGCCCATCTTCCCTCTTTTTCAGGCCGATACACGCAATGATATCGTGGGCACTCCTGGTTGCGACACCGGCGAGCACGGAGCGTCAGACGGCAGATCCCCTGCAAGGTCGTAATGGTCCGCTGGGTACGGTAAGCGATCCACATCGGTTGACCACATCTGGCGCAATGAGTACACAAGGGAGTGAGTATCTGTTCCAACGTTGCAGACGGACGACACGCTTTTCTTGCCATAAAACGATCACTTTCAATAAGATAGGAGGTACCTTTTCTCCTTGCCTGTGCGGACGATCATAGCACCGACCTTCTCATGCAAGCATAATTACACCACATGGAGAATGATGCGTCCGTGCCCATGACCACGCTGGCTTAGTTCATGCGCCTTGTCGGCTTCGCGAAGCTCAAACGTGGCAGAGACGAACGTGCGAAGCTGACCAGCATCAATCAAACGAGCAAAGGTGCTCAGAAGATCAGCAGAAGGATGACCTGCGAAGAACGACGTGCTCACACCCAGTACCTGTGCTCGTGTCTCATCGGGCGGCTCTGCAATCGCGATGAGTCTGCCACCGCGTCTCAATGTGGAGTATGTGCTGGCGGTTGCCTCTCCCCAACGGTGTCGAACACCAGATCGACGTTGTGTATCTCATCCTCTATGTGCGTGCGGGTGTAGTCAATGACGACATCTGCGTCCAGTGAGCGCACGAAGGCCACATTGTGGGTCGAGATGGTGGCGATCACCTGTGCGCCTGCACGGTGGGCAAACTGGACGGCAAAAGTTCCGACGCCCCCGGAGCCGCCCAGGATCAACACCCGTTGCCCGGCATGGAGTTGACCAGCGTCGAACAACCCCTGCCAAGCGGTCGTGGCACCAATGGGAGCTGCTGCCGCTTCGTCAAAGCTGAGCGATACCGGCATGGGGGCCAGCGCCCGTGAGGGCGCGGCACAATACTCAGCGTAGGCACCCCCGGAACTTTGACCAAACACGGTCTGACCGGGCCGCAAGGTCGGAACATGCGGGTCAACGCGCTCTATCACTCCTGCGAACTCGTTTCCTGGCACATAGGGGAGCGTCACCGGCATGACGCTCTTCATCCAGCCAGAGCGAATTTTCCAATCGATGGGATTGACGCCTGCCGCGTGAACGCGTACCAACACTTCACCCTCCTGCGGTTCGGGTTGTGGGATCTCTTCGAGCTTGAGTTGATCGGCATCACCGTAGCTATGAACGTGGATGGCGCGCATCGTTGACATCATCTGGTCCCTCTTTCTCTCTGTCTTCAATACAACTAAGCAAAGGAGAGCACACACGGTGGCGCCTGTCTCTTCTGTGGAGATGGCTGGTATGCTCCCTCTCGTTGCCGGTCAGGGAGCCATCTCAACTGGGAATTGGATCTCAGTGAGATGGTCGCTAAGGTCCCCGCTCCAACGTAAGCAGATCTTGCGACAGGGGCCTATGATCGTGTAGCCATTCACCTCGATCCAGGTGCCAAGCGCTTGATAGCCCTCAACAATGGCGTAGGGACTGCCGTGATAGAGGACGCTTGCCATGGTTGGCACCTCGGGCAACTCACGAACGGCAATGCCTTCGTCCCAGCCTGTGCTCACATGAGGAAGGCTGGTGACGTCGCGCTCGACAGGCACTGCCACCTCCACATCAAAATCCGCCGTCTCAGAGGCACTCTCATAGTAGAGATAGATAACAGATCCATCGGTCCTGATCCCGTGTTGCTTGAGCCGAGCTAGAAGAGCCTGTGTGTAAAACAGGTTGGGACGAGAACCGTTGACGGGTGTGTAGCCTGCAACCACTCTGAGTGGTCTGACCTCTTTGAGCACCACCTCGTGCGCCAGCTTG
>JAFMRP010000820.1 GCA_017354095.1 Ktedonobacteraceae bacterium | reverse complement strand
TGACCGCGAGGGCGGTTCCTCCCATAATGAAGATCAGCAGGCCGATGACGACCAGCTGAATGAGCAGGCGCCGTCGGATCGAGGGACGGGCGGGGGCGGGACGCTTTTTGCCGGAGCCCCGGATAACCATGGGTTTGCGTTGGGAAGCGGTAGTGCCTGTCTGAGATTCGAGCTGCTGTGGCAGAACGCGTATCTGTCCCGTTTGCGGGAGAGCCGGCATCTGCGTCTGCGGCATTGCGAGCTGCTGAAGTCCTTCGTATGGCGTTGATTGTTCACCGGGGAAGGGCAGTTGCTCGTCCGGCAGGGGCGAAGCCGGGACCGGGAAGGGCAGTTGCTCGACTTCCTGTCCTGGGAAGGGCATCTGCTCAACTGGCGGCGTATTTGGTACCGTGGTGACGGAACTTTGATCCTTCGCGTTGTTGTCTACAAATGGCATGTCAACTTCCTTCAGTGTAAGAGTGTCGTTCAAAACGAAATATATGTGCACGCACATGGCGGTTTTTACATAAAGATATGTAAATAGAGTGTAGCTATGAGCGTGGAGGGTGGTCAACCATGTAAGCTGTGGAATAGGCCGGTAGTCCTATATGATGGCAGGATCTTAACCTGAGGAGAGTGAGAAGCTATGATTTCTTTCTGGCAAAATTAGAAGGTGGGTAGTGTTGGGGAGAGTTCTGCGTGAGAGGGTCTGAGGTCGAGTGGGGTTTCAAAGGATAATAAAAACGAGCACGCAACCAGTGATTGGTGCGTGCTCGTGCTTGTTGATGTGGATGGTCAGGTGGTTGGTTGGGGTGGTGATTTCTGGCCATACGGTTGTGTTGAGCCATACGATTGCTGCTGTTGCTCAGGTATCGTTGGGGGGCGCGTCTGCTGTTGTGAGGCAGGCTGCGCGCGCAGTTCGGTGTCGGTGGTGCGCATGGCGCTATTGATCGAGGCCTCACCACGGTTCAGCCAGCGCTGAGCTGTGTCGCGGCCACCCAGTCCAAAGGCCAGGCCGAAAGCCAGCGCCATCCCGCCCATAATGGCTGTGAACAGGATGTTTATCAGCGATGGTGCGATGCGCAACTGATCCAGGGCGATCAGCGCCGCGAAGCCGATAATCGAGTAGCGCGCGATATTGGCGAACACTTTGGGATGGCCCAGGTTGGTGCCCGCCATGGCCCTCATGATGACTTCCGCCACCAGGGCGGCAATCAGTGTGCCCACCAGAAGCACCAGAATGGCGACGAATACGTTTGGGATGTAGCCAACGATCGTTCCCAGCAGCGCGCTGATCGAGGGCAGTCCAAGCGCGTCGATAGCAGGCACCAGGGCGATCAAGAACACGAACCAGAAGACTACTTTCCCCAGCAGCGTGGCTGCATCCATATGCATGTTCATACGCCGCTCAAGGTTATTCAGGCCGATACGCTCGCTGAGACGGTCGAAACCAACGCGGCGCAACAAGAATGTTACTGCCTTCTCCAGACCCTTCGCGATTAGCCAGCCAATAAGAAGAATGACTAGAAAACCGATCAACCTGGGTATGAAAGAGAGGAGAAACGCCAGCGCCTGAGCAAAAGAGTTCATGATGGCGGCTCCCCAGTTGGTGATTGTACCTTGCATTTGCAAGCTCCTTTCGTTGTAGGATCGATGTCCATATAGATACACGTATGAATTAATTATTTAGGACCACAATAATCACATAAATAATCGATTCAATGGGTGAAAGTTATTTTCGCGCTTCCGCCGGCAGCTCTTCTTATAGATATTTTCTCCATAGTCTTACTTTTAAAACATTTGTAATTGTCAATTGACAGCGGTATGTTTTGTTGCTATTCTATCAGGCAAAGAACATAAGAAAAAACCGCGTTGAGCGAACTAAGTACAAGTTGAGGTCCGACAGCGATCCGATAGTCAGGTGAGAGTTCGGAATGGGTAGCCTCCTTGGAAACGCCTTCGCGAGCGGCTGGCCGAAGAAAGCTGCGTTTCTCGCGTGGCAAGTAGGCCGGGTGGGTGGCGCCTCTATCGCCAGTGAATGAGTGGCCTTTCCGCGTTCCCTACATAGTGGTGGGGGCAGGCAGGTTTTTCTGTGTGCCGGGCAGATTTTTCTGTGTGCCGGACAGATTTTCCTGTGTGCGCGAGATCACAAAAGGCAAGCCGGGTGGTATCGCGGGAGCAATATAAAGCTCTCGTCCCTTACGTTACAATAAGAAGGGATGAGGGCGTTTTTTGTTTTTCTGAAGAGGTCGATAGTCTTTTCTTCAATGGTAGAATGATAATCGGGCTATCACTAGTTTGCTTCGGGATGATGGAATTATGATTAAAGTTTCTATTATCAATGGAACGAGTTATACGGCGCTGGAGTTGCTGCGTCTGCTGGCGCTGCATCCCGAATTCGTCGTTACCTCTGTCACCGGTCGCAGTGCTGTGGGCCAGCGGCTGGGCGACGTATTCCCGCAGCTGCTCGCGCTGCCGGCCAGTGGTGTGCGTACGGTTGATCCCGCACTTGTTATTACGGAGGAGCCGGGCGAGTGTGAGCTGGCGTTTGTCTGTCTGCCGCACGCGGCGGCGGCTGAAGCGGTGGTCAAGCTGCTGGAGCGTGGCACAAAGGTCGTGGACCTCTCGGCTGATTTCCGGCTGCGCGACGCGGGCGTCTACGAGCAGTGGTATAAGCATGTGCATCCCGCGCCCAGGCTGCTGGAGAGCGCGGTATACGGACTGTGTGAGCGCTATCGGGCCGCGATTGGGCAGGCCACGCTGGTTGCCAATCCTGGTTGTCATGTTACCACTTCTCTGCTGGCACTGATTCCCGCGCTGGAGGCCGGGTTGATCGAGCCGGGGATCATTGTTGATTCCAAGACGGGCGTGAGTGGTGCGGGTCGCAGTCTCAAACTGGATTCGCTCTACTCGGAGGTGAATGAGGATGTCGCCGCCTACGCGCTGGCGGGGCATCGCCACATGCCGGAGATCGCGCAAGAGCTGGAGGCGGCAGCCGCTGATGGTGGGCATCCGCTGCGCGCGCGTCTCACCTTTATCCCGCACCTTATGCCGATGACGCGTGGTATTCTGGCCACCTGTTATGCTGATCTCAAGCCGGAGTTTGCGTCGCTGACCGGCGATGAGCTGCGTGCGCGCTATGAGCACTACTACGAGGGCGAGCCGTTTGTGCATGTCATAGACCGGCCACCGCATACCAAATGGACCTATGGCAGCAATCACTGTTTTGTCTATCCGCTGGTGGATGCACGCACGCAGCGCCTGGTCGTTGTTGCCTGCCTGGATAACCTGGTCAAGGGGGCGTCGGGCCAGGCCATCCAGAATGCCAATCTTATGTTCGGTCTGCCCGAAACGAGCGGTTTGCAACAACCCGGCGTCACTCCATAACCACAATAAAGAAATACACCAGGTCCCTACCGAAATGGGAAGTTGGGAGGACTTAGAC
>JAFMRP010000819.1 GCA_017354095.1 Ktedonobacteraceae bacterium | reverse complement strand
TCCAGGGTTGAGGAGACTTCCTGGCATGTGTGAAGGGCTTCATTCTTGACATTCTGGCGGGCGGACTGGTCGGTGATATATGAGCTGACCTTCTGGGTCATAGCCGAGCGGGCTTCTTTGCTCTCGTCGTTCAAAACAGATTGGACGAGTCTGTTGCCGGGATACTGCTGTGCGGCGCTTTTGTTGGTGGCTTTATAGAGAGCGATCATCTCCTGGGTAGTGCCAACCATGCCGCTATGCCCGGATAGCAGTACGGCGGTTCCGGCCTCAATAGGGGCAAGGAGTAGTGAGGTCCACTCATTTGGCGTGAAATTCGTTTGTTGAGTACTCACCTGGAGTGCTCCTTTCTCATTTCCTGTATGGGTAACAGAGTAACACGCACTTCCTGACGCCTTGTTGACGCCGGGCAACCTTTAGCCAGGTTACATCCCTTGACACGAATGAAATTTCTCGACGGTGACGCGCAGAGGCGAGGCCGGTGTTGATGGCAGAAGCGTGATGGGAGGCGGGCGTGTGGGGGTTAATTTTGACTGGTGGTTAAGTGCCCATCTCTCTGGCTATGGTATCCTGCGTTGTGCCGGCCAGCCATTTGAGCCAACGGCCATGGCTTTCACATATGGCCAGCCGCTCGTGTTGCACTTGCCTATGGTGGTATGTGAAGAGTTCCAGTTCGGCCTGTTTCATGTTTGCGTACCATTCTTCTGACACACGAAAGAGCTCGCGTTGAGCTGCGAAATGTTCGATTTGTGCGAAGATGCGTTCACGAACGGGCGAGGGTGTCTGATTGAGCGCATAGCTATGGTAGATGCAGAGTGTCATATTGGCTGGCACCTGAGCCAGTATGGTGGGAAGGTGGTCAACGGCGTCGCCAGCGACAATCGTGAGAGTCTGCTGCCGTGCCATTGCCATTGCCAATTCGATGCGCTGTGCGCGTTCCCGGTGTTCGGGCCAGATCAGCGCTCGCAGCCAGCGCACCGCATGATCATCATGTATATCTATCGGGTTGAGGTCAATGCCCATGCGCCAGCCTACCATGGGTATATCTCTGGGCACTGGCGGCAGAAGTTCTCCCCGTGGCTCGCAGTACAGTTGTACAGGTGCGTTTTGATCTCCCACGGGGCCGGCAATCCCATAGTTATAGCCGTAAAGGTCCCATAGCATATTTAGCCCGGCGCTCGGCCCCAGTTCAATCATTGCCAGTGGGCGACCTCCACCGCGCTGCGCGACCATATTAAAGGCTAACAGCAAGTCGGAACAGCGTCCCACTTCGTTGTTCTGAACGCCATAGGTGGTAACCAGGTGGCGAACTTCAGCAGCATGGCGCAGGCAAAAAGCGCGAAAGGTGGGATAGGCCTCTACGCGTGGGTGGGGCTGTTCGGTGAGATTGGGATAAAAATCTCTGAGGGGGTCCTGTATGCCACTCAAGAGGAGGTATTGTACAGCGGCAAAGAGCATGTGTGGACGCTGTGGCCTGGTGTTGGCGTGCATGACCAGTTTCAGGACTTCCTGATCCTCGGCAGCTTGCAGGGCAAGCCAGGAGTAGAGTGGCGAAGCACTTGGCGGGTCAGAGCGCCCGAAACTATATGTACCATGGCTGATAAAACTTTGCCGGAGATAGGTGAGTTCCTGTTCTTCAAATGGGCTTGCATCCATGACAAATGGCCTTTCATCTATGAAAGTGTGATTTAGCCGGTGTTGCGCAGGCCGGCGGCGATGCCGTTGATGGTGAGCAGCACGATGTAGGTTAATTGCGCGCGTTCGCGTTCTGTGGCTGAGGCGGGTTCGCGGTCGAGCATCAATGGTCCGCCCAGCGCGCGCAGGCGGCGCAGCAGCATAACCTGGAAATAGCTCAGCGGATCTACGTAGGGATTGCGGCGCCGGATCGATTCTTGCAGTACGGGTGCGGTATCCAGCAGGTGTCTGCCGCCCACGATTTGCACCACCATGCGCCGTGTACGCTCATACTCGGCCTCAATATCGCTGGAGATACGCTGGCGAAGTTCCGGGTCTTCAACGAGCATGGCGTAGCGGTGCGCGATGTGCATATCGGCTTTCGAGAGGGTCATCTGTAAGTTATCCAGAAACGCCTGCCAGAAGGGCCAGCAGTGATACATCTCACGCAGTTGCAGCAGGCGGGTATGGTCTTCTCCCACGTATTCCTCCAGGGCTCCTCCGACGCCGTACCAGCTGGGCAGAACGTAGCGGCTCTGCATCCAGGAGAAGACCCAGGGGATGGCGCGCAGTTCTTCGATCGCGCGGCCCTGCGTACGGCGGGCCGGGCGTGAGCCGATGTTGAGCCAGCCCAGTTCAAGGATGGGTGTTGCCTGTTCAAAGAAGCTTAAGAAAGTGGGATCGTCGTAGATGAAGTGGCGATAGCGTTTGTGCGCGCTGGCGGAGAGCTGCTGCATCGCGGAGATCCAGAGATCGGGCACCTGCGGCTCTTCTGCCGGGCCAGAAATGCTGGAGCGCACCACGCCGGTCACCACCAGTTCCATGTTGCGAATGGCGATTTCGTGCAGGCCATATTTAAATGAAAGCATCTCGCCCTGCTCGGTGATGCGAATGCGCCCGTTCACGGTGCCTGGCGGTTGTCCCAGAATGGCCTCATAGATTGGGCCGCCGCCACGGCCAATCGCGCCGCCGCGGCCATGAAAGATTGTAATGCCGATACTATGACGGCGCCCCAGTTCCGCCAGCCTGCTCTGGGTCTGGTAGAGCTCCCAGCCAGAGGTAAGGATACCACCGTCCTTGCTGCTGTCGGAATAACCCAGCATTACCTGCTGCTTGCGCTGGCAACGTTCCAGGTAGGCACGATAGTCGGGGTGGGTAAAGGCTTGCACAAGGATCTCAGTGCAGTGGTTCAGATCGTCGATAGTTTCAAATAGTGGCACAATGGGCAGATCGGTGATGCCCGCTTCCTTGCAGAAGAACTGTACTTCTAGTAGATCGCTGAGCGTATGTGACATGCTGATGATATAGCAGGTCACGGCTTTTTTGCCGTATTCATCGCGTGCGCGCCGGATGGCCTGGAAGGTTGCGAGTATATGGCTGGCATCGGGGCTCAGCGACAGACCCGGGCGCGTTAGAATGCGTGGATCTCGCAGCAGGTTTTCCAGGATACGCACGCGGGCATCCTCGTCCAGCGCCAGGTAGTCGTCCTGGCGCAGACCCGTGACGCGCAGCAGTTCCGCCAGCGCCGCCGCGTGACGCTCGCTGTGCTGGCGTACGTCCAGGCTGGCGAAGTAGAAGCCAAAGGTCTCAACTTGGCGAATCAGCCGCGCGAGTTCTCCCTGCGCCAGGGCCAGTTCGCCATCGGCCAGCAGGCTATCATGTACCAGGCGCAGATCCGCCAGTAACTCATCAGAGCTGCTATAGGCTACCGGCAGTGCCTGCTGCTGGCTTTTTCTGACTGGCCACGTGGGTTCATCCTGA
>JAFMRP010000139.1 GCA_017354095.1 Ktedonobacteraceae bacterium | reverse complement strand
CGGCAGCCCAAGATAGATCACGTTGTCAAGAACCAGATCACGCGCGATTCCAAAAGTCAAGAGATCATTGAGCACAATACACACCGGCGTGATAACCTGGAGCATTCCTCCAGCGATGACGCCGTATTTAAAGATGACACTCTGGTAAGAGGATGGGTATGATGCTGACGGAGAGGGCGTCCTCTCTGGCTGAGCCAGCCACGGCTGGGGAGGTGGAGCCGTTTTTGCCGCAAACGTCCGGGCATCGCTGAATAAATAGATTAGCAAAATGATACCGCTAAAGAAGAATGCCAGCGTAAACATGGTCCATGCCTGCGCCTTCGCAAGATTGATCAGCATGCCAATCCAGGCGATGAACCCCATGATGATTGCAGCAGCGACTAGAATCCCTCCTGCGACTATTCCCAAAGGAGATCTCCCCCACCAGCTGAAATTGCGTAACAGTTCCACCCCTCCCAGCATTTCAAAAACAACACCGAGCATATAGAGTATCCCTATAGCTTTTCTTGACATATTTTACCTCTTTTGCCATAAACTAGTAATTGGCCGATAGTCCAGAAATGCATATAATATTTCCCTTTCATCACAGGAAGCGCTTCGGTTACGAAGCGCTACGTCCTTTTCGTCTACGTTCCCAGCTATCCGGCGCGTAAGCGCGCCTTCTCTACACGACTGCCACATCGCAATGGAAGAGAGCGCCACAGCGCTCTCTTCCCAGAAAGATACCCGAAATAGGGGAGATGATAGAACCTCCTAAAGTTGTAGCAATGGGTGATTTTTGGAGATACCATCTTCGCTCCCTAAAAACACCAGCCGTTTTTAGGTGTTTTTAGTAAGAACACTCGACAGGAAAAGAGGGCTTAGCCCGAGGGTGAATAGCATGCTGGCACGTAATTGACGACAGAAGCATGCTATTCTGCTGCGCAGCAGAGGGGAGACCCGCTGATCAAACGATGGAAGAGAGCCACAAACCATCGTTTGATCAGCGTTTTCGCTTCTATTGCAAAAAAAGATTCACCTAGTGCCTTCAGCTACACGAGGTTGAGCGATCTGGCACGAGCGATCACCTGCAAACGGTTCTGCACACCAAGTTTCCCGCAGATGTTGTAAACATGCCGTTTCACGGTGTTAACACTGAGCACGAGGCGACTTGCAATTTCGCCGTTAGAGGCCCCTTCGAGCAGAAGACCCACTATTTCGCGCTCCCGCTCCGTGAGCAACGCAGCAAGCGGTTCAGCATTGCCCGTGTGGGTAGGAACTCGTGGATCCTGCGGATCCCCAAAGGCGTTCAAGAGGGTGGTAACGTATTCCGAGGCGGTCGTGTGAACTTGAACGCGGCGCAATAAGGAGTGTATCGGAGGTCCCTCGTCGACGAAGAGCCGGACGTAGCCTTCCGGCTCGGCAAGTAGCAGGGCCTGTTTCAACGTCGAGAGCGCGGCTGCTTGATCGCCTTGCGTGGCCAGAGCCAGCGCACACACGATCAGTATTTCTATGATACTCCCCAGGCGCCCTTTTGCCTCCGCCTCTGTGAGTAGAGCCTCCAGGAGCCCCAGAACCTCCTGAAGGTCCTGCTTCCTGGAGGACTGTTTCCTCTGAGCAATAGACACTCGCGCCAGGGTCAGATATTCACCTTCTCGTGAATATGGTATGTCGGTATCGCTCAGAGAGAGCTTACAAGACGCTGCCCAGTGGACGGCGGCCTCCAGGTTGCCTTGTGCCAATTCGATACGCGCCTTTGCTGCGGCGATCTGGGCTTGTCGGCAAGCAGCGAAATGCCGTTGCCGTGCTAATTGCTCCAGCGCCTTGAGCGTGGCGTGGGCCTCCGAAGCCCTGCCTTGAGCCTGTAGCAGGCTTGCCAGGGCCGTATAGCCCTGGATTAACACCCAGGCTTCCAGTGGTACCTCCTCATGGATCAGCATGATGCCTTGCCGCAGATGTCGCTCAGCTGCCTCCAGGTCATTCCACTCACGCAGCACGTCGCCGAGGCCGAAATAGTAATACGGGCCGGCGTACATCATTTGCAACATCTCCGACGATGATACTACCTGCACGATCTGGGCATAGGTAGAGGTTGCTTGCTGAAGATGTCCTTGTAATGCATGCAACTTCGCCAGTAATGCAATGCCGCCCACCGTCGCAAAAGGGTTGTGCAGGGTGCGTATCAGGGCGACAGCCGTCGCCAGTGCGTGCTCAGCAGGAGGTGTTACGTTGCCATCGACCTGGAAACGGTGCGCTGCAAGGATCGTGGCCCCTGAGCGAGCAATGTTCTCCGTCTCTGGAAGAAGATCGAGGGCCTGGTGCGCAAGCGAAATGGATTGCTCGCTCTCTCCCGTGAAACCTGTAATACTAGCGCGATTGGTCAGCACATAGCCTTTGATGATCCGAGCTTGCCAGGGCTCCTCCTCCCGTATGCCCTGTTCCGCCTCCAAGAGGCGGACCTCCGTTGCTTCAAACTGGTTGGTAAACATGAGGAGCGAGGCATAGTAGACACCAAGCAAGGGGTGGGCGCGCATCATATCCTCTGATAATGCATTCAGCCATTTAAGCACGGTCGAACGCTGACCTCGGAAGGCAAAGGGAATGACGATCGGTTCAATCAAACGGATGACGCGTTCCTCATCGGGAATGGCCAGCGCATGTTGTATGGCCTCAAATGGGAGCCCGTGTTGCTCATACCAGTCACTCGCCCGTCGATGTAACGTCGGGATCATCGCCGGCTCTCGCCGCTGCAAGGAGTTGCGTAACGCCTCGCCGAACAGGTGATGATAGCGATACCAGCCTCGTGTTTCGTCAAGGGCAACGACGAAGAGATTGGCCTTCTCCAACATCTCCAGGATATCCTGGCTTCCCTGCTGTGCGGTTACGGCATCGCAAAGAGGCCCACTCAGCCGATCCAGCAGCGAGGTAGACAAGAGAAACGTTTGTACTGATGGAGGCTGTTGGCTGAGCACTTCCTCGCTCAAGTAATCCAGCACAAAGCGATGCGTTCCTGTAAAGCCTGTCACAAAGCCAGCGATATCTGTTTTCCCCTGTAAAGAGAGCCCTGCCAATTGCAATCCGGCCACCCAGCCCTCTGTTCGGCGTTCGAGCAGCGTCATGACCTCGGGAGGAAGATCTCGTCCCAGCATCGTCTGCAGAAAGGTATGGGTTTCCTCGCTGGTAAAGCACAGGTCGGAAGCCCGCATCTCCGCGAGGTGCCCCCGCGCACGTAGTCGGGCCAGCGGCAACGGCGGGTCAGAGCGCGTGGCGATGATCAGATGCACGTGAGGAGGCAGGTGTTCCACCAGAAAGCGTATTCCTTGCTGGAGAAGATCAGAGGAGATGGCATGGTAATCATCCAGTACCAGGACCATGTCCTTCCCCTGATGCTCCATCAGGTCATTCACCAGCAGGGCCAGCACCATCTCGGGTGGTGGGGGCTGTGGCGTACCCAGCAGTGCCAGTGCATCCGCCCCCAACTGGGAATTGAGCGTCTGAAAGGCGGCAATGAGATAGGGAAGGAAACGCGCAGGGTCATCGTCCTCTGGTTCCAGCGAGAGCCAGGCAATTGGCAGATGGTTTTCCCAACACCATTGAGCGAGTAAGGTGGTTTTGCCAAAGCCAGCAGGGGCAGAAATCAGCGTGAGTGGACGCTGGACGCTCTGCTGAAGCCGCTCAATCAAATGAGGACGAGTTACAAGGGGGATGCGTGGGCGCGGGAGATGGAGCTTGGTCTTGAGCAATGAAGGGACAGAGGTGGCCTTCATCGATGCGCTCCTTTCAGCGTCAGTTCCTTCATGATTAATGAAAAAGTTTTTGTATTAGCGATCATTATATGGAAACAGCGGGAAGAGATCAAGTGAACGGCTATCCTTATCTGAAAAACTTCTCACAAGCCCTGGCGGAGACGCCGTGCCACCATCCGTCCAAAACTGATGGTGGCAGTCAGGCTTGGCTTGAGATCGCGCCAGTCAAAGTAGTGCGTGGTTGTTATTCTACTGCCCATAGAAGTGCTCTACCAGGACATTCGCTGGACATCTCCCTCCCACTTTGCTCCAGACACTTCCCATACCGATTTCCTTCATTTATACTGGTTTCTGGATCATTGGCAGAGCGTGAGAAGGCGTAGCAAGATGAAGGAGGCAATCATGCATTTCGGAGAGCGCTTGCGTCAGGAACGGCTTCGCCATCATCTCTCTCAGGAGGCTCTGGCAGAAGCTCTGAACCTCTCTTCCAAAAGTATCAGTCGCTGGGAGCGAGGTCTGGCGTTCCCTCAAGCGCATGCCCGACTGCAATTGAGCCGCCTTTTTGGCGTGCCTCCTGAGGAGTTGTTCACGGAATGGGAGACCCAGACGTCTCCCCCTCTCATCTGGAGTGTGCCTTTCCCTCGCAATCCGTACTTTACCGGGCGCGAGGCGATCCTGCAGACCTTGCACAGGCAGCTGGCAGCCTCTCACCCGGTCGCGCTCACCCAGGCACTCTCGGGACTGGGTGGTGTTGGCAAAACCCAGATCGCCCTGGAATATGCGTACCGATATGCCATGGAGTATCGCGCGCTCTTCTGGATCGAGGCGGAAACGATCGAGCGGATCGTGGCGAGTATGACTCGTCTTGCGGATCTCCTGGAGCTACCAGAGCGAGAAGAAACCGATCAGCAGCAGATCGTGACGGCCGTCCAGCGCTGGCTGACCACGCACCGTCAATGGCTGCTCATCTGGGATAACCTGGAAGATTTGGACCTGCTCCGGCGGTTTCTGCCTCCATCGTTCCAGGAAACCATCCTCATCACCACGCGCCGCCAGGCACTAGGAACGCTGGCACGGAGCATCGACCTCGCGCCCATGGAGCCAGAGGAAGGTCTGTTGTTTCTCTTACGACGCGCCAGGGTGCTGGGGCCAGAAGCGGCAGGTGAGCAGGTGCATCAGTTTGCACAGCAACACCCTGCCGAGTATGTAGCGGCAGAGGAGTTGGTAAGAGCGACTGGACGATTGCCCTTAGCCCTCGACCAGGCCGGGGCGTATCTGGAGGAAACAGGAGGCAGCATCTCGGGGTATGTGCGTCGCTATGAACACCAGAGCCACCAGTTATTACATCGGCGCGGCGCAGTGAGCACCGATCACCCCCTCTCGGTGGTGGCAACGCTCGAACTGGCCTGCCAATGGGCCACGCAGCGCCATCCCGCAGCGCTGGAACTGGTCCGCTTCTGCGCGTTTGTGTCTCCTGATGCCATTCCCGAGGAACTCTTCGTCGCGGGGGCCTCCCATCTTGGATCAATGCTCGGGCCAGTTGCGGCCGATCCCGATCAGTTCGACCTGGCTCTTGCCGCGCTCCGGAGCGTTTCCCTCGTGAAACGACATGCGGAGGCGCAAACGCTCTCGATCCATCGCCTGGTGCAAGTGGTTTTGCGAGAGGGGATCAGCGAGCAGGAGCAGGAGCAATGGATGAAACAGGTCGCAGCCGCGCTCAACGCGGCATTCCCTGAAGCCACCTATGACGTCTGGAAGCAGTGTGAGCGCCTCCTGCCACATGTGCTGCTGCTTGCGAGTACCATGCCGGATCAGCGAGCGGATCGCGAGTTCGCAGCGGTGTTGAGAAAGGCGGCGGACTATTTGCGCCAGCGGGCCCGGTACGAACAGGCTGAGCGGCTCTATGAGCGAGCCCTGCATATCCAGGAGCGCCTGCTGGGCGCTGAGCATCCCGAGGTTGCGACGTCGCTGTATGGATTGGCAAGACTCTATGAGGAGAATCAAGGCAACTATACCCAGGCAGAATCGTTCCATAAGCGAGCCCTGCACATCCGCGAACAGGCGTTAGGATTGGAGCATCCCGATCTGACGGCTTCACTCAATAGCCTGGCGGTTCTCTATGCACTGCAGGCGAAGTACGAGCAAGCAGAGCCCTTATTTCAGCGCGCGTTGTCCGTCCGAGAGCAGGCATTGGGTTCGGAGCATCCCAGGGTGTGCATTCCACTCGGCAATCTGGCTCTTCTCTACACCCGACAAGGAAAGTACGAGCAGGCTGAGGCATTGTATCAGCGAGAGCTCTGGATCAAAGAGCGGTCGTTAGGCTTGGAGCATCCCGATCTGACGGCTTCGCTCGGTAATCTGGGCAATCTCTACCTGGATCAGGGAAGGGATGAGCAGGCCAGGCCATTGTACGAACGAGCCCTGCACATCAAAGAGCAGATGTTAGGACCGATGCATCCCAGTATAGCGCTAGCATGTGATAATCTGGCAGATTGCTACCGGAAGCAGGGAAAAGGTGAGCAGGCAGAATCCTTGTATGAGCGGGCGCTTCGCATTCAGGAACAGGTACAGGGACCTGAGCATCCTGATCTGGCTCATGCGCTCAGCGGCCTGGCAACGCTCTATGATGAGCAGGGAAAAGAAAAACAAGCGGAGCCGTTGTATGAGCGGGCATTGCATATTCGGGAGCAAGCGCTGGGACCGGATCATCCTGACACCGCGAAGAGTCTGGTAGCGCTGGCAAGGCTCTACGAGAATCAAGGGAAAGAGGAGCAGGCAGAATCCCTGCTGCAGCGCGCCTGCTCCATCTTTGAAGAGCGGCTAGGTCCGGATCATCCTGAGACAGTGAAAGCCAGGAATGCCTATTCCTGCTTGCTTGAGTAGAGAACCGGGGCGACGACGTCGTTCAGCAAGAAACAACATACGCACGCGAAACCCGTTGCAAGCAAACTCCCCACAAAGCGATTCACCGATGGAAGGCCTTTCTCTCGGTCAATGTTCATGAGATCAAAGGAGGCCAATTGCCCCTGGTCCCCGCTGGAATTCTCCACCGTAATCACCCAAAACTACAACTTTAGTAGGTAGTATGCTATCGCTGTATACAACTATATTATCTATAGATGCAGACAAGGCTAGCTCTACCAGAGCAATTTGGGTCCTGGCAGACGCCGCTATCAGTGCTGATGCAAGATGGGCTGTGGGCACGCCTTCTCCTGACCTTGTAATCGTCCACATAAGCTTGATAAGCGGGACTGTCGTACTAGTGGAACTGAGGGGGTTGGCATATACTTGCTGCAAGATAGAAAGAATAGATCGTAATTATTCAGATACTATCAGTGGAGGACAATGGCATTGTTCAGCAGTATGAGAAGCAACGCTCCGCTCTCAGAGCAGGCACGCAATTCCATTTTTGTATGGGGGCTGATGGGGGGCGGAATACTGGCTGTCGTCGAGGTGATCTGGTATAGTATGTTGTATTTCGGATGGATCTATATCCCCCTCTATATCCTGAATATCAATATAGCGGCTATTGGGATCCCTGTTCTGATTGCGCTAGCGGTTTTCTTCTGGATTAGCCAGCAGCCTGCTCATAAGAGTGGTTTTGCGCGGGCAGGCGTCATCACAACACTACAGGCCTGTGCCTGGTGGTCCGTTATCGAGATTATCCAGATCGGTTTCTTTGTCGCAACGAATTATGATTTCTTTTTCCGCTTCTTTGACATGACCGCCTTGCTTGAGTGGATCGGCGCTTATATCCTATCATTTTTGCTGATGTTTGGTGCAGGCTGGTGGATGGGGATGGTTGGTGGACGATTGGGCAGTTCGCGGGTCGTTGCACAGGTGGGTCTGGCTGGTTCAACGCCTGGGATTCCTTCTGAGGCTGCTTCGCGGGTGCAGCAGCCAGTCGTATCAAAGCGAGTGATCGCCACGTTCTATATCCTTGGGGTTGTTGTGTGGATTGTGGCCGCGATTGTCTGTGCTATGTATCTGAACAACGTGACGAGCATCAATACCAACTGGGTTCTGGGGATGCTGGTCTCTATGATCGTGCTGATGGTCCTGGCAGGAATACTCAATATGATTGCCTGGATCAGCACACTGATCAATCTCTCCAGAGCACAGGCATGGGTCTGGTTTGTTCTGACCTTCTTCTTCGGCGGTATTCTGATCTTCATTTACCTGGTGAGTGGCCAGCAGTCTTCTCAGAGGGAACCATATACGCTGGTGCAGCAGGGATCAGCCGTGGCACCTTATAATCCGTCTTCTGGACCGTTTCCGCCGGCATCCCAGCCACAGCAGTTGTCCGCGTTGGAGATCCTGCAGCAGCGTTATGCACGTGGGGAGATTGATGCTCCCGCGTTTCAGCAGATGCGAGCGCAGTTAGAGCATGGAAGTAACGCTTAGGGAGCCAGGAAGTAGCCAGGTGCTCTTCGCGTGCGTAGCGTGCTCTGACTGAGCGTAGGAGATCTCGGAGCAGCTTATGCACGCGGGCCGCGTGATCCAGGGATCGTCTGTTTTGTAGATCGCGTGCGTTGACATCAGTGCCGCGTGTGATCAGCAGCCGGGCTACTTCCAGGTTGCCCTCTCTGGTGGTCAAGTGAAGTGCAGTCATCTGGGGGTCGAAAGTGATCTGAAAAGAGCTATATCCGAACGGATAGTTTTGTCTCGCTACATGTGGTCCTCGCGGAACATCGCAAGAATGTTCCAAAATAGCGCACATTTGTCCATAGACTCTGCCTCATTGTTTCGCTAGAATGTTCATCGGCAAGATGGTGCCCGTGAGAGGAACCACGGGATCAGATCTCGTCATCTCATGGTTCACGGAGATGGAGCCGATCATTCTGGCCAATATCGAGAGTCCAGATGGACTAACCTGTCCGTCAATCCGAAGCCTGGCCCGAGAAGTCAGGTACGCGTTGCGCGCAGTCGTCGTCCTCTCGGAAGGCAGAGGGAGATGCCTGGACCGCGCGACCGAGCCGATGAGTGAGCGCGCATGAAATAATGGACGATGTGGTGTAAGCAGGAATGCTCTGAACCAATCAGACCCCCGTCCTGTTCTATTAAGAGAAAGTGAGCAGTGCTACCTATGAAGATGAAATTCACGAAGATCTATGTGGACAACCAGGACAAGGCCCTGACGTTTTATACAGAGATATTGGGCTTTGTGAAGAAAGCCGACTTTCTGGTCGGGTCATTCAGATGGTTAACCGTTGTCTCGCCCGA
>JAFMRP010000818.1 GCA_017354095.1 Ktedonobacteraceae bacterium | reverse complement strand
TGGCCATCATGATCGTCGTGCTGGGAGCCTTTATTGGGTGGTGTATCAAGCGTAAGGATGTCAGAGTCTAGAGTGACAAAAGGAGTAGGGGCCACAACGTCAACGTGGTCCCTACAGATGAAGATTCAAAAAGCAGCATGGTACTTCTTGGCATAAAGCTTGTCGAGAGCACAACCATATGCTATTGTAGCAATGTCCTGGTACAGGAAGGTCCTGGCAGGGGGAAATAGGTCCATTAACCATGTTACGCAATGCGCATATCCTCGTCGGAATCTGTGGAGGGATTGCATCATACAAAGCGGTCGAGCTTGTCAGCCAGTTGCAGCAGGCGGGAGCGCTTGTAGATGTGATCATGACGGAACACGCGGAAGATTTCGTGAAGCCGCTCACCTTCTCGACCATGAGTCACCGGCCGGTGTACAGTGATCTATGGGAGGCAACCGGTGAGGCAGCGGAGCGTCATATCGCGCTGGCCGAAGCTGCGGAGTTGCTGGCAATCGTGCCGGCCACGGCCAATACGATAGCGAAGCTGGCACATGGTATCGCGGACAACATGTTAAGCGCGGTGGCATTGGCGACTCAAGCGCCTTTGTTGCTGGCTCCGGCCATGTACAGGGACATGTATACGCATCCGGCGACGCAGGCGAATCTCAACCTGCTCCGTGAGCGTGGAGCCTACATTGTGGAGCCTGAAGTGGGTCGTCTGGCATCGGGAGCGATCGGGCCTGGTCGTTTACCTGATACGGAAGTGCTGCTGGGGGCGATGCGCATGGTACTGGGGCAAGGGGGAGACCTGGCGGGCCGCCGTGTAATTGTGACCGCGGGTGGTACGCAGGAGCCAATTGACCCGGTACGTTATATAGGCAACCGTTCGTCGGGGAAAATGGGGTACGCCCTGGCAACCGAAGCAAGAGATCGTGGCGCGCATGTCATCTTAATATCTGGCCCGGTCGCGCTCTCCGCGCCTTATGGAGTGGAGTTACGGCGGGTCGAAACGGTTATACAGATGCGTGACGCCATTCATAGCTTCATTACTGATGCTGATGTACTCATAATGAGCGCCGCTCCCGCGGATTTTCGGCCCGCGCGGGTAGCAGCACAAAAGATCAAGAAAGACAGTGGTGAGGCGAGAGAGCGCGAAGGGTCTGGTGAGTGGTCGCTCAAGCTGGTGCAAAATCCAGATATCTTGCGAGAGCTTGCTATCCTCCGCGAGGACGGGCAACCTGGTCGACATCTGATATGTGTAGGATTTGCGGCCGAAACGCACGATCTTATGCAGCACGCGCGGGAGAAGCTGCGTGCGAAGCAGTTGGATCTGCTGGTCGCGAACGACGTAACCCGCTCGGATAGTGGCTTCGGGACAGATACCAACAAGGTTCTGATCTTTCATGCCGACGGTGCGATGGAAGATATGCCTGTCATGCCCAAAGCTGACGTTGCGGCCGCGATTATAGACCGTGTTGTCTCGTTATTGGGCAAAAGAGTGAATTGATGTGAGGGGAAGTGGCGCGGGGAGTTTCATCATACGAATAAGTTAATGGGTACACGAAGTACGCAGGAGGAATCCACTATGGATCGCGCTGCTAGCGCTGGCTTTGAAGGCATTGCGCAGATGCTGCTTGAGCAGAAAAAATTAATGGACGCAATAGAAGCTGAGAATCGTGAGTTGCGCCGCCAGCTTGCCGAGTTGCGTCGGGGTATCGGAATCGCTGTTGTCATTGAGGGGAAGACCGTTCAGCTGGCTACCGAACCGGCTCCTCCCAGCCAGAACCCGCAGTCCCAGGCCGCGCTGCAGAGCCTGCAGAGCCTGCAAGCGCCGCAGCAGCCAATGGCGGGCAGTTCGCCGAACAATTACGCGCAGAACGGCCGCTCTACTGGCGGGCAGACCACTGTTAATCTGAATAGCGAGAAGCGTGAGAATAACAACGTACGTAGCCCGCTTGCCGATAGCTTCGTACTGTAAAGCAACTGGTTTCCGTTTTTCACAAGCGTCTCTATCTTTCTAGTAAAGCGCCTGTTTTGATAGAGCATAACCATGCAGGGCACCCTTGAGGGTGTCCTTTTTTTGCGTTTACTGAAGTCCTCTTCTCGCTGGTCTCTTGTCCAGCCCGCCAACGCTGAGCCTCTTGTGCAGACGGCCAACGGCGCTGACGCGCCTGGCTGCGCCCAGGCCGTCTGCACAGCTCGCTTCGCTCAGGCGGGCTGCAAGGCCCCCCGCGCCCCCACCCTGTGAGCATGAACGCTGCCCTCGCTTCGGTACACGCCAATGGGGGGAAATCCCATCTGATGCGAAACGAGCCGCTTGTGAATCCAGATAATAGCTGTTATCATCAAGGCTGTAGAATCGCCCAATGACATGCGACGTCGCCATTTCATCCCTTACAAGGAGGAACATTTATGATTTGCCCTCGCTGCAATAGCCAGGTCGCAGATGGTGTGAAGTTCTGTGGAAGTTGTGGGGCTACGTTACAGGGTACTCCGCCGCCGCCACCGAGAGGTTATCCGCCGCCTCCCCAGCAGGGGGGATATCCATCCTCGCCCCAGCAGGGTGGTTATCCACCCCCGCCTCAGCAGGGAGCATATACGCCGCCCAACCAGTACGAAGAGTATTCCGGCAGCACACTAGGCAATGCGATTCCCAGGGCCGAGCTGCATAACCCCAAAGGGCCATTGCGCGTGGCCGACATGACGATCAATATCGAAGGTGAGCTGGTACCTGTTGTGGATATCATGCTGGGCAACCAGATGCCGATCTACTTTGAGCACCATATTCTCTTATGGAAGCATCCTGGAGTACAGATCAACTTTAAATCGTTGAATAACGCCGCCAGGCGCTTTTTCGCCGGACTGCAGATCTTCATGACGGAGGCTTATGGTCCCGGCAACATCTCGTTCTCGCGCGACTCGGTCGGGCAGATTGTGGCGCTGCGCCTGCAGCCAGGCCAGACGGTTGAGGTACGCGAGCACCAGTTTCTGGTTGCCAGCGGCAATGTGGATTATGATTTCACGTTTGTGCAGGGCGCGGCCAACATCCTTTTCAGCCGTACTGGACTGTTTATTGACCGCTTTACCGCGATGGGCGGTGAGGGTATCCTGTTATTGCATGGCTATGGTAACGTCTTTGAGAAGACGCTGGCGCCGGGCGAGGCGCTTGATATCGAGCCGGGGGCCTGGCTCTGGAAGGATCCCTCGGTCCAGATGACGGTAACGACGGTGGCCGGATCGCAGCGTGGCGGTGGCATCTTTGGCGCGATTGCCGGATTTGTGGCCGGTGCGTCCATTATTATGAACCGCTTCATCGGGCCCGGGCGTGTGGGAATCCAGTCGATGACCTATCATCCGCCGACAGCCGAAGGGTCGCCCCAGGCGGGAGGGCAGAGCAACCTCAACCTGGGCGACATATTCAACAACTAAATAGAGTCTGGTGGGGGGCG
>JAFMRP010000817.1 GCA_017354095.1 Ktedonobacteraceae bacterium | reverse complement strand
GATATACCCTGTATGTCACATTCCACCATACTTCGTTGGCCTTGACAAATCTTTCCTTTTTGATTAATATATCCACAGCAGATATATCCGTTCAAGATACATCTGCGAAATTACTGATAGGCCATCTGCCTGGCCTGGAGGAGGTCATGAAACAGACCAGTCAAGATCCTGATGCCTTGCTGCCGCTCACGCCCGCAGTATTCCACATCCTGCTGGCTCTGGCCGGAGGCGAACGTCATGGCTATGCCATTATGAGCGAGGTCAAGCAGCGCAGCGAGGGAAAAGTTACCATGGGGCCAGGAACGCTCTATGGCTCCATCAAGCGCATGCTGAAAGATGGGCTGATTGAGGAAGCCGGCGAACGCTCCGATCCCGTGCTGGATAGCGAGCGCCGCCGCTATTACCGCCTGACCAACTTTGGCCTGCGTGTCACGCGCGCTGAGGCACGGCGCCTGGAAAGCCTCGTACGGGCCGCCCAGGCCCGGCACCTGCTCGCGCCGGAAGGGGGTGTATAGTGCCGCTGAACTCATCCCACTCCCGCGCGCTAGCAATTTCTGAAGCTGTCTATCGCGCTCTGCTACTGCTCTATCCCCGCTCGTTCCGCCTGGAATATGGGCGCGAAATGCTGCAAACTTTCCGTACCAGCTGCCGCGAAACACTGCTGCGAGAAGGCCATGGCGCGTTGCTGTGCCTGTGGTGGTCGATCTGCTATGATCTGCTGCTCACTACTGCTGGCGAGCACCTTCGAGCATTGTCTACCCGTTGGAAAAGCTGGCTGGGTATAGAGGAAAAGGAGTTTATCACTATGAGTTCTGTACCACATCTCAATGTTGCTTTGCTTACCGATATCGGCATGCGTGCGCAAAATGAAGATAGCGTTACCTCTGTCGAACCTCAGGATCAGCAGGTGCTGGCGGAAAAAGGCTCGCTGTTCATTGTCGCCGATGGCATGGGTGGCCATACGAAAGGCGAACTGGCTAGCAAAATGGCGGTCGAAGAAGTTAGCAAACATTACTACGACAGCGCTGACAATGATATCACGGCTGCCCTGAGTTACGCTATTAAACAGGCAAACGCAACCATCTACCAGCACAGCCAGGGCGCGCAAAACGCCGGCACGAATGGTATGGGCACAACCTGTATCGCCGCCGTCGTACGCCGCAAACACATCTACATTGCCAACGTTGGTGACAGCCGGGCCTACCTTGTGCACGAAGGCCATCTGCGCCAGGTATCGGAGGATCATTCGCTCGTCGCTGCCCTGCTGCGCGAGGGCAAGATCAGTCCTGAACAGGCCAGGACGCACCCGAATCACAATGTCATCTATCGCTCCCTGGGAAGCCAGATCGATGTTGAGGTGGATACGTTTATTGAACCGGTCCAGGCCGGCGATAAACTGGTACTCTGCACCGATGGCCTGGTTGGCCCTGGCCTGGTCAGTGACTCGGAAATCTGCGCTATTGTCGAACAATATGCGCCTGCCGAGAGCGTATCGCGGTTGATCGCGCTCACTAAGGAGCGTGGCGCGCCTGATAACGTCAGCGTCGTTGTCGCCAGTATTGAATAACATTATACTGTATAGTCTAGTCTAGTTTTATACCAGAAAAATTACATATAACAATATTATAAGGTGACAGAGACGGGAAATATACAAAGCTCACTCTCTATACAACCGTCTCTGCCATTTTATTGCCCTCAATCCCCTTCTTCTCTTCCTGCTTTCCATCCATATTTATTGATGGAAATACGACTTCACTAATCTGCATCCAAAATAATCAATGTGAAAAGCCTCTAAAATCGCGTCAAACCGCCTGTGGAGCGGTCCTGTAGAGTTGGAAGGGTTATGTAGGATCTCTATAGGGTTATGTAGGGTTTAGATCGGCCTGGGAAGCGGCCCTGTAGGGTTATGGAGGGTTTTTGCACAAGTTTTGGCAACTCGTCATCTATTCCCCGACTCCGCTTATCGTACTTCTCAATCCGCCTGAAGCAATACGGGAGCGGTAGTCATGACCACCACTCCCGTATTGCTTCTCGGCTTCGCCCCTCTGGCGCTCGGTCGCCGGGCGGCGCGATCCCAATATGCACTTAGCGGAATAGCTCCAGGGGGATTTCTGGCAGTACTGGTATCAGTGTGTTCACAAACAGAGCCGCGAGCAGCAAAAAGGTAAAGAAGGCTCCCAGCCGCAGCGTCTGACGCAGTACCAGGTGCTGCGATTGCATAATATCGGTGCGCAGCATACCTGTTACCATAATAATTGCGCCTGGTAGTGTCCAGAAGGTAATGAGCAGCAGATGCGGCGCACCATGTGGCAATCCGAGAATCAGTACGACCGTATAAGCAGCCGCTACCAGTAACAGGTAGAGCAGCTTGCTCCAGCGTGGGCCGAGCAATACGGCCAGCGTGTACTTTTTAGCATGCTCATCACCTTCAAAGTCGCGTATGTTATTGGCATGAATAACGGCGACGGCCAGAAAGCCCGGTATCAGGCTGTAGAGCAGGACACTGAGCAAGTTGGCCATGGATGGCCCGGCCTGCACCATATAAGCGCCCAGCGTGATCAGCGGTCCGAAGATACAGAAACTGACCAGCTCGCCCAGCGCCAGCGAGGAGAGCGAACGCAGGGTTGCGCTATAAAAGTAGGCGCACAATACACCAACCAGGCCGAAAAGAAGCACCAGTGGCCCGCCACGCAGTGCCGCCAGAATCCCGATCACCGCTCCCAGCCCCAGCAGTGACAGGCCAAAGATCAGCACAAGCGCCGGTTTGATCAGCCCCTGCTGTATCAATCCCCCAGGCCCCAACGGATTGCCAGTATCAATGCCACGCAAATAGTCATAGTAATCATTCAGCAGGTTTGCGCCGATCTGTACGAAGCATAGCGCTGCGATGGTGGCTATAAAATGTAGTATGTGAAACTGGCCCAGCGGCGTCTGGTGGGTGACCGTTTGCGCCCAGGCCAACAGGCTGCCTAGCAACGCTGGTGCCAGCGCCAGTGGCAGGTAAACAAGGCGCATGCCGTCGCGCCAGATCTGCATCCATTCGCCAATGCTGTGGCGATATTCAGCAGGCTGCACCACCAATGGTGTTGGCATACTCACCCGCTTCGTCGATGCGACCGAATGAACCAATACCTCCGGGTGTAGCTCGCTGATCGTCTGCAGATCCTTGATCGAAATGGTTGGTACCTCTTCTGCCTTGACAGAATCGGCCATAACAACATGTGATGAGTTCGTGACCTTTGCCGGACTGGCCTCTGCAATTGTTGGTTTTACCTCTTCGTTCTCCATATACTTCCCTCTTGGCGCTGCGATGGCGTGGGTTCAAAAACGCGAATGGTCCATTTGCTATGTACAGAAAACTCTCTGTATAACACATACACGATAAGCTACTACGGGTAGTATACAGGACTATACCTAAGAAGTCTTCTGTGAAG
>JAFMRP010000816.1 GCA_017354095.1 Ktedonobacteraceae bacterium | reverse complement strand
CGTTGTGGGACTGGGCAAAGACGAGAACGTGACAACACAATCACTGCGGCGGGCCAGCGCCGTAGCCGCTCGTCACCTGCAAAACAGCGCCGCACAGCAGATTACCCTGGCGCTGCAGGCAAACACGATTGACGCCGCACAGGCTGCCCAGGCCCAGACCGAGGGCGCGCTGCTGGGGCTTTATTCGTTCAGAAGCTACCAGAGCAAGGGTAACGATAACCAGGGCAAGGCCATAAACACCCTCAACATTCTGGCAACCACTTCCGACCAGCAGACCGTCGCGCAGGCGATACACACAGGCCAGGCGCTGGCCGAGGCCACCAACTTCGCCCGTGACCTGGTCAACGAGCCACCCAGCGTGCTCACGCCGGTTGAGATGGCGAGCCGGGCCAGTGCGATGGCGCAGCGCTTCGGGCTGGAATGCGAGATATTTGAGAAAGACAAAATCGTGGAACTCGGCATGGGTGGACTGCTGGCGGTCTCGCAGGGCAGCGAGCTTCCTCCACGCTTCATCGTGCTCCGCTACCGCGCCGCCAATGCCAGCAAGCAGCTTGCCCTGGTTGGCAAAGGCATCACCTTTGATAGCGGCGGTCTCTCGCTCAAGCCAGCTGCGGGCATGGAGTCTATGAAAGGCGACATGGGTGGCGCGGCTGCCGTGCTCGGCGCAATGCAGGCCATCGGCGCGCTGAAGCCCAATATCAATGTTACCGGCATCGTGCCCACCTGTGAGAACATGCCCAGCGGCACCGCTTACCATCCCGGCGACATTGTGCGCATCTCGAACGGCAAAACCATCGAGATCGTGAACACCGACGCCGAGGGACGCCTGATCCTGGCCGACGCGCTCTCGTACGCCGTCAAAAATGGCATCTCGCCCATCATCGACCTGGCCACGCTGACCGGGGCCATCGTCGTCTCGCTCGGCCATGTCCACACCGGCCTGTTCAGCAACGACGAGAGCCTGCGCGACGATATTATCGCGGCTGGGCGCGCGGCTGGCGAGAAATACTGGCCAATGCCGCTGGACGAGGAATACGGCGATCTCATCAAGAGCGATATCGCGGACATCAAACAGACCGGTGGCCGCGCTGGCGGCTCGATTACCGCCGCCAAAATTCTGGAGCAGTTCGTCGGCGACTCAGCATGGGCGCACCTGGATATCGCAGGCACCAGCTCCGGCGAAAAGAAACCATACCAGGAGCCCGGCGGAACGGGCGTTGGCGTACGCACGCTCTACCAGCTTGCCCATAACATGGGACAATAACCTGACTTCCGGCTGCCCCTCACACGGGGCAACCGGAGCTCCCCCCCTGTAACATATAAGGGACAAACCATGCAATTTGGACTACACGGCATCAACATTGGCTCCTATAGCTCGCCAGCGCTCATGATAGACGTGGCACAGGCGGCGGAGGCCGCCGGTTTCGACTCCGTCTGGACGGGAGAACATACGGTCTTACCGGAGCGCGGATGGTACATGCCCGCCGAGTCACGCTTTCTCGATTCACTGGTTGCGCTGACCTACGTGGCCGCATCTACCAGCACACTGAAATTGGCAACGGGCGTGCTGATTCTCCCGCAGCATCATCCACTCGAGCTGGCGAAAGCCATTGCCAGTCTGGATCACCTCTCTGGCGGACGTGTCCTGGCAGGCTTTGGCGTCGGCTACCTCCAACCCGAGTTTCAAGCTCTGGGGGTTCCCTTTGAGGAGCGTGGCGCCCGCACCGACGAGTACCTGGAAGCCATGCTGGCCATCTGGAGCCAGGAGAAGCCTCGCTATGATGGACGCTACGTCTCCTTCAAGGAGGTTCAGGCGTACCCGCGCCCACTTCAACAGCCTTCTCCGCCCATTATTTTCGGTGGCTCCGCTCTCCCTGCGCTCCGTCGTACCCTGGTATCTGCTCATGGATGGTATGGATGGGGCTTAGATCTTGAGAAGACACGACAATTTATCACCCAATTCCATCAGCTCGAGCAAGAAGTCACGCGACCAGCCCACCTGGGACCGCTGGAGATCAGTGTTCATCTTCGTGTACCCGTCACGCCAGCGATCGTCGAACAACTGGACGCTCTCGGTGTCCAGCGCATCGTGCTGAGTCTGCCCGATCCAGCGGAGAAGCCGACCGCCTTGCGCTTCATCGAGCACGCCAGCCAGACCCTGTTTCAATGAGAGAAACCATAAGCCCGAATGTAGCGGTGATCCTGCATGGCAAGAAGAGCAAGATAGAAGAAACTTTCTTCTTTTCAAGGCGGTAGAATAGGTGTGTGGTATTTTGTATGCATGCCTGCCATTCCACAAGGATCGAGGCGTTTTTTGCATATGACAACGACATCTAATACGAACAATCCGGCAGGCAATCATGGCGGAAAAACGCCAAGAATACTTCCAGTCAAAGGGTACAAATCACTATGGTGACGATTACTGTTCATGAAGATTGCGGCAATGCGCCAAAGAAATTATTTCTGAAAGATTTTCTCGTTGCGGTCGCAAGCCTCGACCGTGCTTTTGTTGCCCGCAACACGACCGACGATATCCGCTGGAACCGAGTTGGCGATCAGTGCATGAGCGGGAAACAGGACGTTCTTACAGAACTTCAACGGTCTCGAAATGATGAGGTTGTGGAACTGATCATCAATACGATTGTCACGCACGGATACCATGGTGCTGCCGATGGATTACTGAAGTTCAAAGACGGCAAGACAGTCGCTTTCTGTGACGTCTACCAGTTCCGTGCCTCAACGAACAATGCGCCCATCAAAGCGATCACAACGTATGCGATTGCGCTGGCGTAAAGAGAGGCAATCCGTCAGCCTTGATGACCAGAAAGCGAAAGGTTGGCCACACAAGAGAAACTGGCAAGCCAGCTCTACAAGCCAGTTCACATGATTCGGGAGAGGCAAGACTATTGTCAGGTCTTTTTTGTCGTTCATCTGGCTCTACGAGCTGTTTCAGCCTCTGTGGCTAACCTTTCGGTTGGCTCTGGCCAGAATTTCTGTAATCGGCAAAAATCACCAGAAGAGGTGAGGCAGTGCGTTGGGAACAGTCTCACCTCCCTTTTTTCATCACCCATTACCCGGAGATGGTATGATCAGCTCACTCGTCACACGTCTTACCCCCACCAAACGATGAACCGCACCCAGACGAGAGATGAAGCATGATGCCTTCAGCATTGAACAAGACCGTAACGATTTTGTGACGCAGAGAGGGTAATATGAAAAGGCAGTAAAGAGCAAAAAGGATGAGGTCAGCGTGAAACCGATCACATCCTAGAACATGGACCCCAATACATTTCTGAGAAGAGATACTCTTGTTCGATCCGTTTTTTCAAAAATGGAGGCATCTGCTATGGAACTCGTTGAGCAATACTGGTCTGCCTACTGGTCATTTGTCCTGCGAACCCTGGACAGCCTTGGCATTCAGCCAGCATATCAATTCCTCTGCGCGGTC
>JAFMRP010000815.1 GCA_017354095.1 Ktedonobacteraceae bacterium | reverse complement strand
CGTGGCTCGTATGCCGATCTGGTAGGCATTCAGCAGGATCAGGCCCGCGATGACCAGGCCCGCCACACCATCCAGGCGTGGCTGTCCCAGGTGTGCTCCCAGCACGCCAAAGATCACCGCCAGCGAGCTGAGCACGTCCGCCAGGTTATCGCGGGCGTCGGCCTGGATAGCCTGCGAATTGACCTTTTTGCCGATACGCCATTCAATGACCACCATGCCCAGTTTGATAGCCAGTGTGCCGATGGCGACCCAGAGTGCCAGCAGTGAGGGTTCGGGGATACCGGTAATCAGCTTCTCAATCGAGTCCCAGGCGAAGAACAGTCCCGCGCCCAGCAGGATGAAGCCAGAGGCCAGCGCCGCCACCACTTCCGCGCGATCATGTCCGTAGGGATGGTCTTCGTCGGCCGGGCGGCGCGCGTAAAAAAGCGAGGCCAGTACCAGTAGATTATTGACCACGTCCGCGCCTGAATGTCCGGCATCGGCCAGCAGGGCTACCGAGCCCGAAGCCAGGCCCGCAATGGCTTTCACGATCAACAGTATAATATTGATGACCAGCCCGGCCAGTGGTGCCCAGACCGCCGAGACAAAACGCTGCTCGGCGGTCAAATGGCGAGAAGTTCTGGCTGGTGGTAGTGGCTGCTTGCCCGGCACTTGCCCGTCCTCCACTTCGTCCGATTGTATGGCGTGATCCCTGCCGGAGGGGATTGATTGTTGTTCTGGTTGCGTGATACTCACCGCGACTCCCTCCTTCCCTTTCTCTGCTCTGCATCTCCCGGATTATATAACAGAGAGCAGTATATGTCAATAATAAATGTATAAAAGTTGATTTTTAGTGCTGTAAAAATATGCGTGCATAGGGCTGAAAGTTTTGCTCTGCTTTATATAAGTAATGTATTGGCTGAGAACGGGTATATTTGTGTATAATTTGGGTATGGCTTTGAGGGAAATCTGTAGAGTTTCTCTGCTTAGAAGTCAACCTTTGGCCGATAGAGACGTGTAGAAAGAGTAGGCCCGCCTCGTTTTTTGGTAGAGAAGCGAGAAGTATTGTGGGGAGGTGAACGTTTGAAGAAAGAGCTAGAAGAGCAATGGCGACAGATTCCGGGTCTGTTTGAGCGAGGGCAGGCGTTTCTGAACATGACGGCTCTGCGTGAAATCGAGTGGTCGAAGCAGATCCTGCCCACTGGTGTTGACGGAGCTGTTATTCCCTACGCGCTCTGTGCTCTAACGTTGCCCGATCCTGTTCTGCGCGCGAAGGCGATCGCCGTATTGTGCGACATCGAGCATAATGACTCGATTACGAAGGCGACGCGCTACACCACGCCTTTTTTGTTGCAACTGGCCATCAATCCTGAGGTGGCAGAGCGCGCGGCTATACTGGAGATCCTGCTGGCGGTGGCGCGCGCGGAATATTATCAGCCGGGGGCTATCTCCATCCATCCTTTGCCGGGTGAAGAGATCGATCCGGTGCAATTGCAGGAGGCGCAGGCGCCCTATCACCAGATAGGCATCCTGATCATTTATTTTGTGCGGATGCTCGATGATCCTGATGCTGACATCCGGCGCCTGGCTGGTGCTATCCTCGACTGTTATCCTGAGCGCGAAGTTGATACACGTTTGCCGTTGGAGCGAGCATTTCAGCAAGAGAAAGACGAGCAGCTGCAGGCTATTTTTTTGCATGATCTCTGCTGTCTCATGCCGGGCGGCCTTGAAGGTCCCGTCAAATGGCTGGAGATCATCAGGAACACGCATCCTGGAGAGCTGACGCGTCTCGTGGCGACGCTGCGCCTGCCCTGCTTCACCGAACGTGAGACGAGGCCTGAGATTGTTGATGCCTTGATTGCCTATCTTGACAACGAGCCGGAGCATCTGCGACAGCTCTACGAAGCTATCCCCGATGACACATTCGGCCATCTGTATGCAGATATTATTCAATCGCTCTCTCAATGTGATACTGCTGCCAAAAAGCGAGCGATACCCGCCCTGTTGCGCCAGTATCGCCATGCCCGCCAGCGTGATGATGCCTATCATCGCCTTAAAGCCAATAGTCTTGCCGAGGCGCTGGTGCAGTTCGCCTTTCCGCTGCCGGCCCGCTGCTCGCCCTATCCGCTGACCCAGGAACAGCAAGATGTGGTAAAGGCGCTCTGTGAGGATGAGCAGCCCTGGCACATCTGGCGCTGGAGCCAGATGTTGAAGCAACATAAGCTGCCGGGGACGCGCGACGCGTTGCTGAGGCTGACGCACCATTAATGTGGAGCATGGACACTTTCCCAGGCATTTCTGCTATAATGCCACTAACGGTACACGGGCGGATGACATGGGTGCAGTCCCTGCCCTGTATTGTGGATGAGCAGCGACAGGATGGTTGAGCGAAGAAAGTGTATAGTAGCCATAACAACGCAATCGCGGCAGAGAGCGAGGGCAGGCCTGTGAAGAAGGACTTACCCACAGGCACCGTCACCCTGCTCTTCCTGGATATTGAGGGCTCTACCAGTCTGTTGCAGCGCCTGGGAGAGCGCTATGCTGCTTTATTAGAAGAGTTTCGGCGCGTGATGCGTGAGATCTGGCAGCGCCGTGATGGGTGCGAGGTTGATACGCAGGGCGATGCATTCTTTGTTGCCTTTGCCGGTGCCAGCGCGGCGATTGCGGCGGCGGTAGACATCCAGCGGGCCTTATTTGAGCACACGTGGCCTGACGACGTCTCCGTCCTGGTGCGTATCGGCATCCATACGGGCGAGCCGCAGCGCACCAGCGAAGGCTACATCGGCCTGGATGTGCATCACGCGGCCCGTATTATGAGTGCTGGCTATGGTGGGCAGGTGCTGCTTTCTCGCGCGACGCGTAACCTCGTAGAATACAGCCTGCCTGAGGGTGTGAGCCTGCTTGATCTGGGTGAACATCGTCTCAAGGATATTCGCGGCTATAGTCATATCTTTCAACTGGCCATTGCTGGCCTGCCCGAAAAATTCCCTCCACTCAAAACGCCTGGCTCGCTTAATCCTTTGAGCAGCCTGCTGGCTACTGCAACTCCTCTGGTGGGGCGTCAGCAAGAACTTGATGCAATTGCAAACATCCTGCGCCATTCCGAGCAGCGCCTGCTCACCCTTAGTGGTGTGGGCGGGGTGGGCAAGACGCGGCTGGCTCTTCAGGTGGCGCTGGAACTGCAAGACAGCTTTCCTGATGGTGTCTACTTCGTCAACCTCTCCCAGGTGCGAGACCCGGAGCGTGTCGTATACACAATCGTTCAGGAATTGAGCATCCGAGAGGAGCGGGAACTGCCATTGGACGAACTGCTGGCGGTGGCTCTGAGCAATCGGCAAGCGCTGCTCATTCTTGACAACTTTGAGCAGGTCGCCGGGGCTGCACCTCTGGTCTCTCATCTGCTCACCGCCTGTCCGACGCTCAGGGTGCTGGTAACCAGTCGAGCCTGGCTGCGTGTCCAGGCGGAACGC
>JAFMRP010000814.1 GCA_017354095.1 Ktedonobacteraceae bacterium | reverse complement strand
AAAGGTGGGGAGCGGCTGGCGCATCTGGATCGCGTGGAGTTGCTCATCTCGTATAGAGAGGGTGACGGGCACCATTCCCACGCCTTCCTCAAACGTCAAAATCGTCTCTGGGGAAACAAATTGGACCATGCCCTCAGAAGCCAGCACAAAGGCAGTGCCAACCGTCGGATGACCCGCCATCGGCACCTCGACCGCAGGGGTAAAAAAGCGGACGCGATAGTCTGCGGTCACATCCTGAGCAGGGAGCACGAAAGCACTCTCGGAGAGATTGAGTTCTTTGGCCAGCGCTTGCATGACTTGCGGGGTTAGACCACGCGCATCCGGAAACACGGCGAGCTGGTTTCCACCGAACGGCTGATTGGTAAACACATCCACGAGAACGTAGGGCAGGTGTTTCATAGGGTCCTCATTCTTTGGTATTCAAGTTCAGCAACAGCTTGATCGCGACCTGACCCGCCGTTCTGGGACACGCATTGCGAGCCAGGCGTTCTACCCACGAGAGACGAGTGTGAGCACGCTGCGCGCGGGAAAGGATTACATTCGCTGGGGGTGGCGAAGCCGCGACAGGAGGCGATACGCCCACCTAGATACGTTGGTGTCGCACAAGCTAGAGACAGGCGCGCCGGTGTTGCCTGCCTCCCCCCGATTTAGACACTGCTTGAGATTGACCCAATTTGATGGGTCAAGTTCACAGAGAGGAGAAGCGGAGATGAATGATGATACTCCACTTCTCCTCTCTGCTCAAGTAATCTTGATATGATTTATGGTCAAGCTAACGTACGTTCATCCTGGCTTGGCGCAACCATTTCCACTGGCTTGGTGAGTTCGAGGTCAATGACGAGCGTGATCTCATCACTTGCGACCAGGCCGCCGCCCGCCAACACCGCATTCCAGTTCAGACCCCAGTCTTTGCGATTCACCTTCCCACGCAAATGGAAACCAGCACTGTATGTGTTAAAAGGGGTCATGTTTACTCCACCGTATTCTCCATCCAACACCACTTCTTTCATAATGTTGCGAATAGTAAGATCGCCAATGAGCTGACCATGGTTCGCATCAGTCAAAATCACTCGCTTACTCTTGAAGGTAATAGAGGGAAAATGTTCTACGTCGAAAAAATCTGCTGAGCGAAAATGGTCATCCCGCTGAGGATTGCGAGTGTTGACGCTAGCCGCTTCGATCTGGATGTCGACCGTGGAGCGTGTCAGGTCGTGCTCGTCGAAGACCACTGTTCCAGTGAACTTCTCAAATTCCCCTCGGACCGTCGCAACCATCATATGTCGGCCGGTGAAGCCGATGTAGGCATGCCCTGTATCTAATTGCCAACTCATAGAATGCCTCCTCTTTCCTATCGTGAATGTGTGTTGGTTCATCATAGAATGCGACTCGATGAATGCTGTAGACGGCTTCTCTTTTCTCGCTCATCTCTCCTCCCACGTCAAAAAGAGGAGAGCGCTTGTTCTTCTACATGCAGCTCATTTTGATCTGCTGGATGATCTTCTGAACCTGCCTCCAATGGTCGTCATCATGGGCCAGGCCCCATGTGAAAATGCCTTTCGCATTCACCCAGTCGGCCTCCTCCCAGGGAACATAGCCGATATCCAAATGTGGAGTGTCCGGCCACAAGCCAAGACTAGAGAGGCGAATGCGACGGCTCTCGATCAGACGGTGTCGTACATGAGCTACCGTCGTCATCGTCTGCCAAGGCACTTCACTACGTGGCCTCCCATGAAATGACACTCCTCGTGCAAGCTCCGTCGCGACAGCAGCATATTCTTCTGCTGATGCGGTGGTATGGGCGATGACATGGCCGAGAGTCCAAGGGAGTTGCTGATCAGCAGGATCAGCCGCATAGACATCTTGAGCGTCAGGATCATCTGGCACGAAGACCACATCAGCATCGACAAGATCGATGACGAGTGCTTCAAAACGGGCCACAGACGCTTCCGTGAGACGGTACAAATCTTCTAAAGAGAGGTGAGCTGCGAACTGATTCATAGACACCTCCTTGTGTCGTACTGGCGTAAAGTCAAGCATGATCTCAGCGTTCCTTTGATTTGTTGTACAGAGTATAGTTGCGTATGCAACTTGTTGAAGTGTACCACAAATTTGTTGTTCATGCAACTATTGTGTATACAACAAACTTATGGTACACTTGAATTATGGAGCATTCACTGAAGCGAAAACAACTGGTGGCATGGCAAACATTCGTCACTGCTCATGCTGTGGTGATTGATCTGATTGAGCAGGAACTGGCCTCGGCGAAGCAACTGCCGTTGTCGTCTTACGACGTTTTGCTTGCGCTCGTAAACGCCCCTCACCGTCGCTTGCGGATGCATGAACTAGCACAAGCCGTGGTACTTAGTAGAAGTGGCCTGACGCGCTTAGTAGATCGCTTAGCACAAGAGGGACTACTTGCGCGAGATCGGAGCGGCCCTGATCGACGTGCAACCTATGCCGTCCTCACCTTGAAGGGCTTTCGTGCGTTTCGACGAGCATGGCCCATTTATGCTCAAGGCATTCTCAAGCATTTTGTTCAACATCTCACGGAACAGGAGATGTCTACCCTCTCCCAGATGCTTGGACGGGTGGTGGTGGCGGCACATGAATCATCTGCCGCTACCTCTCGAGAGCCGTGATAAAGAAGCCGAGAGGGCACTTCTCATAAGGCTTTTTCACTTCTATTCCGTCGATAACAGCTAGGTCGGGCATCTCATGAGTATTGCGTTCCAAAGAGAATATGGTAAATGGTATTCCCATCCACAACTGTAGGACTGGGGGGAAAGGGAAACAGATCGGTTCGTTTTCTGGAAGGTCTGGTTCTGTCTCGCTCAGGTGCAGTATGCCGGATGTTTTGCTCATCCCTTGTTTTCGCTCTCCTTCCTCATGTTGGGGAGTTGGGGATAACAGTTGGTAGATGAAAGGAGCCTATGCCGAAAGTCCCGACGCATGCCCTCATCTGGACGGCCTCGCGTGGCCTGTATGAATTGCATCCGGCTGATCCAGCGCTCTCCTCGGTGGTGCCAGGAGAGGAAGAAGCGTGGTTTACCTGGTTAGCCACGCATGCCTCCTTTGCTTTCCAGGGGCAAGCTGGTCACCTCAACGTGCTCAAAGAGCCTCGCAACCGTGGCTCTGGCTACTGGTATGCCTACCACTCGCACGAAGGGCAGGCACGCAAGCGCTATCTGGGACGGACAGAGACGCTCCAGCTTTCGCGCTTAGAGGAGACGGCCAGGATGCTCTTGCCCGAACAGAAACCCGCGCACGCGACTTCCCAGGGGATAGCGCTACTTTCCAGCAAGCTCTCCCCGCCACGCTTGCCGAACTCGTTCGTAGTACGCGAACGTTTGCTGGCTGCACTCGATGCGGCGCTTGCCACCAGGTTCACGCTCGTCTCCGCGCCAGCAGGTTTTGGCAAAACGACGTTGCTGGCGACCTGGGCCGGTCGG
>JAFMRP010000813.1 GCA_017354095.1 Ktedonobacteraceae bacterium | reverse complement strand
CCGATCAATTGTTTCAGTCAGTGGATGCTGCTGCGAGTTCCAGCAGAGTTGGGAGAAGAGCGACTCAAGGCAGTCATACAGGCAGTGCTGGATCATCACGACGCACTGCGTCTGCGCCTGATTCCCCGCTCCGAGAGCGGAGAATGGGGGCTGGAGATCGCAGTACCTGGCGCGATCAAAGCGGAAGACTGCACGCGGCGCATCGATGTAGCTGGGATGGGTGAGGATGAGCGGCAGGCCTGCATAGGCGCAGAGACGGAAGCAGCCGGGAAACGACTAGCACCAGAAGGCGGAGTGATGCTCCAGGCACTCTGGTTCGACGCCGGGCCACAGCAGTCTGGCCGGCTGTTGCTAACTATTCATCACCTGGCGGTCGATGGCGTCTCCTGGCGGATTCTGGTCCCGGATATCAGGCAGGCGTGGGAGGCGGTGGCGGCCGGACGGCAGCCCGAGTTGGGAGCCAAAAGCAGTTCCTTCCGCAGATGGGCGGCAAAGCTAACTGCCGAAGCACAAGATTTAGCGCGCCTCGAGGAGCTGCCATTGTGGATCGAGATGCTGAGCGAGCCGGCCCGCTTATTGTCCGACGGGACGCTGGATGCCACTCGTGACACGGTGGGAGAAGCCCAACATCTCACTTTGAGGCTGGCGGCCAGTACCACCGCCGCGCTACTAACCACGGTTCCGGCTGCATTCCATGGAGGGATCAACGACGCCTTGCTGACGGCATTAGCGGTGGCGGTCGCCCGCTGGCGCAGGAGCCGGGGAGAGAGCAATGCAGTATTGATCGATCTGGAGGGGCACGGACGAGAAGAGATATTCAACGACATCGACCTCTCACGGACGGTTGGGTGGTTCACCACTATCTTCCCGGTTCGTCTCGATCCGGGCGCGCTGGATTTGGAGGAAGCAATAGGAGGAGGACGCGCGATTGGGCGAGCGCTGAAGGTGATCAAGGAGCAGTTGCGGAGGCTGCCGGATGGAGGGTTGGGTTACGGGCTGTTGCGCTATCTCAACCCGGAGACAGGAGCAGTTTTGGCTGGGCTGGAGAAGCCACAGATTGGGTTCAACTACCTGGGGCGCTTTGCGACGCAGGAAGAGGAGGACTGGGCCATCGCAGACGAATGTGAAGCGCTGGGTGGAGGAGCCGATGAGGGGATGGCTCTGGCGCACTGCCTGGAGCTCAACGCGCTGACGCTGGATCAGGCGGCGGGGCCGGAGTTGGTTGCGACCTGGAGCTGGGCGCCGAGGTTGCTGAACGAGCAGGAGGTGAGGGAGTTGGCTGAAGGGTGGTTCGAGGCGCTGGAGGCTCTGGTGCGCCACGTGGGAGAGTCGGAGGCGGGAGGGCTAACACCCTCGGATTTGCCGCTGGTCTCGCTGACTCAGGCCGAGATTGAGAGGCTGGAGCGGGAACACCAAGAGTGGGCTCAGATCGCTCTATACAATTACGAACAACCCAAGTGAGCCAAGACGGTATGATGGGGGATTTGAAGTGAGGCAAGAAAAACAGATACAGACACTCGAAGATATCCTGCCGCTGACGCCCTTACAGGAGGGGCTCCTCTTCCATGCTTTGTACGATACTCAGGGACCTGACATCTATACCGCTCAAGAGATCATTGATCTTGAGGGAGAGCTGGAAGAGGAAGCGCTTAAAACGGCGACGAGCGCCCTGCTCAGACGGCATGCCAACCTGCGCGCCTATTTCCGATATGAAGGACTGACTCAGCCGTTGCAGATCATCGCCCGCGAAGTAGTGCTGCCCTGGGAGAGAATCGACCTCTCGCTCTTAGATGAGCCCGAGCGCCGCCAGCAGCTGGCGGATTGGCTGTCCGCGGACCGGAGGCGGAGATTTGATCTGACCTCTCCGCCACTGCTGCGCTTTGCACTGATCCGGATGAATGAGAAGCAATACCGGCTGGTGCTCACCAACCACCACCTGCTGCTGGACGGCTGGTCGACGACCGTGCTGATCCAGGAGTTGGTAACGCTCTATAAGCAGGGCGGTCACGAGACGGGGATGAAGCGGGTGCGGCCCTATCGCGACTATCTGGCGTGGCTGGCGGCGCAGGATCGGGAGGCAGCGCGAGAGACCTGGAAGACAGAGCTAGAGGGGATAGAGGAGGGGACGCGGATGGCGCCGCCGGAGGCGAGGCTCGGACTGGTGGCATCCGAAGGTGTGAGGATCGATCTGAGCCAGGAGCTGACACGGAGGCTTGAACGTCAAGCACGGGCGCAGGGTCTGACGCTGAACACTGTCTTGCAGGGAGCCTGGGGGATTGTGCTGGCCCGTCTAACGGGTCGCGAGGATGTGGTCTTCGGGATCACGGTCTCCGGGAGGCCAGCGGAGATGGCAGGGATCGAGAGCATGGTGGGGTTGTTTATTAACACGGTACCGCTGCGCGTGCGAGTGCACCGTGGGGAGCGGATCAAGGACTATTTGCGGCAGTTGCAGGAGAAGCAGACGCGGCTGATGGGGCACCAGCATCTTGGGCTGGTGGAGATACAGCGGCTGGCCGGGTTGGGAGAGTTGTTCGACACATTGGTGGTGTTTGAGAACTACCCCTTCAACCGTAGCGCGATCGAAGAGACGGTCCGTGGGGCGCGCATCACAAATGTTGAGGCGCGCGATGCTACACATTACCCTCTGGGTCTGGTGGCATTATATGAAAAGTGGCTACAACTGCACTTGGATTATCGCAGCGACCTGTTTGAGCGTGCGAGTGTGGAGGCGATCTCTAGGCGGCTGGAGCGGGTGCTGGAGGCAATAGCAGCAGATGTGGAACAGAAGATCGCGCGAGTGGAGTTGCTAGGGCAGGAAGAGCGCAAGCAGATACTCGAGGAGTGGAACCAGACACAGCGTGAGATTCCACAAACAACCCTGGCAGAACTTTTTGAAGCACAGGTCGAAAGAACGCCCGAAGCGGTGGCGGTAGTCTGCGGGGAACAAGAGCTGCGCTACCGAGAGTTGAACGAGCGAGCCAACCGCCTGGCGCACCTGCTCATCAGCCAGGGGATCGGGCCGGAAGATGTGGTAGGGCTGATGGTGCCGCGCTCAGTGGAGATGGTGGTGGCGCTGTTGGGGATTCTCAAGGCTGGGGCCGCCTATCTACCGCTCGATCCGGATTATCCGGGCGAGCGCGTGGCCTTCATGCTGGCAGATGCCGAGCCTGTGTTGGTGCTAACTACTAGTGTATTACGGAAACGCTTGCCTCTGACGATTGAAGTGCTTAGTTTTGGTGAGCCGGAACTGGAGGCTGTCCTCAATCATGGTACGTTGAACAATCCAATCGATATAGACCGAAGCCCTCATCTGATTCCGCAGCATGTGGCGTATATCGCCTACACCTCAGGTTCCACCGGAACTCCCAAGGGAGTGGTCGTCAGTCATGGGGGACTCACCAACTATCTCTCTTGGGCAAGCCGCGCCTATGAAGCTGACTGTGGCTCAGG